>NZ_JBNHHB010000023.1:0-68458 GCF_059091905.1 Arthrobacter sp. Dra40 | reverse complement strand
AACAAAGCTCAAGGGCCTGAGCCCGGTGCAATACCGTGCTCAGGCCCTCGCCGCCTAGGCTCTTATTTAGCCAGTCCAACTTTCGGGGCCCAGTTCACTGCTGCGGGGCCCTTCTGCTGCCTATCGACAGGCGTTGCTGCTCCGCCCAAGAAGGCAGCCCTCTAGCTGCTTGGGGCTTACGGGTTAGTCACCCCAGTGGCCGTTCTTCTCGGACGCGCCTTCGTACTTGGAGTCCTTCTTTACATCAAGCCCGTGCTTGTCCGACTTCCAATGCGGCTTCCCTTCATGCTTGGCAGACTTCCAGTCGGCCATCCCGGAGTGCTTTACGGCCTTCCAATCGGCCTGCCCGTTGGCCTTCGCTGCCTTCCACTTGGCGTCCGATTCAGCCTTGACGGCCTTCCAAGCGTGGCTCGGCTGCTCCACCGGTTCCGGGGCAGGCTCCTCGGCCACCGGCTCTTCCTCTACTGGTTTAGGGACAGGCTGCTCCTCGATGGGGTCTTCATCACCCGGTTCCGGGCTCACGGGCTCCTCTACGGGTTCTTCTCCCTCGGCCGGGCTCTCCCCGGTCTGGGACCCATCGCCCGGGGCCGGCTGTTCATCCGCTGGCTCCTCCGCGGGAGTTTGGTCGGCGTTCTCTTCAACGACTGGCTCGTTCTGCCCGACCACGCCCGGCGTGATGAACACTCTCTCAGCATCGATGGTCACGGATGGAATCTGCGTTTCGGCTGCCGAAGTGGCTTCTGCACTTCCCGCTGTTGCCAGATCTTTTTCAGCTGCCGAAGCGACTCCTGCACCTCCGGCCGTTACCAAACCTGTTACGACCACGGCCGCAGCCATCCTGCGGGCCCTGGATTTCGTAATCGATGACATGCTGTTGCTCCAATCAGTAGTGAATGTTGCAACTTAACCGTTACATCAGCGCTTCTCTGCCCCGCAAGCTCTCGCCGCGATTCCGAAAGGAGATTCCCCGGGACGGGCATTAGGTGTGGCCAAACCGGCCGACGTGGGCCACACTTTGGGATCACATTCTGAGATGGGCCCCCACGGCACGACCGTCCATCGGATATCGGCCCCGCACAGCCGGCCTTTTTTGACTGGGAGAGATGACGGCCAGAAGAGGTTTTCGCGGAGGCTTGGGAATCGGTCGCACTGTCATTGAGGGGCCGGCGACGAAACTCGCTGAGCCGGTTGGTCGGGCAGCAGCGGCAACTGGGGGAGGTCTGCCGTAAGAGGATAAGCCCCGGCCGATGGGGGATCGGCCGGGCTTATTGTTGTCTCTCGACAACTTCGCCAA
The DNA here is from genome assembly GCF_059091905.1 of Arthrobacter sp. Dra40. Classification (NCBI taxonomy): domain Bacteria; kingdom Bacillati; phylum Actinomycetota; class Actinomycetes; order Micrococcales; family Micrococcaceae; genus Arthrobacter; species Arthrobacter sp. Dra40. Next base: position 67,164 of record NZ_JBNHHB010000023.1, on the reverse strand, counting down.
CATTACACGGCCGCTGGGCAGTTGTCCGGCACCACGCACGGAAATGTCTAAGCCCAGGTGCTGGAACTTTCCGGTATTTCAGAACCGGCCGTCGTAGCTGTCGCGCATAGCCTGTGCGGTGAACTTCCAACCCTCCACGAGGGGAGTCAGGTCGTTCTCCGGTGCCGCCCTGCCCAGTTCGCGGATCAAGTCATTCTCGGCATCCATCAGGGCGGCCATTCTGTCCGCGTAATTGATCAGTGCTCGGATCTTTTCAGGCGGCAGATCCGGAGGCTCGGGCGGCGGTGTTTCGTCCACCCGGTAAGTCTGCCACGGGGATGCCGATGCAGCGCGGGCTTTGCCAACCCACGGTCCCAAGTTGGAGTGGTCCGCCGGGGGAGGGGCTTCCAACGTTCGGCCCGGCTGCAGCGCAGCGGTTACCGCACGATCGGTGCTTGGCGCGGTCAGGGCGGCCAAAGCGGCGGGTCGCTACGAGACGCTCTCATTGAGCCGTTCAGCGTAGGGTGCATGGCGCTCGGCCGCGATCCGCGCCCGCCCCGGGCTGCCCGACGAGATCGCGTCAACCAGCTCGCGGTGCAGCGCCCAATTCTCCTGCCATGCCTCGCGGAACTGCGCGTCGGGCGCTACCTCTCGGAGCGACTGGCGGGCGGTATCTAACAGAGAGAGGTAAATGGTGCGCAGAAGTTCGTTGCTCGACATGCGGGCAATCTCTTCATGCAGCTGCCAGTTCTGACTCAGGTACTCAGCAGGATCGTCTTGAAGTTCCCCCATCCGACGAACGATCCGCTCCAGCCGGGCCAAGCTGTCACGGTCCGCGCGGAGGGCAGCGTGTGCTGCAAGGGGCAACTCCAGCGCGTTACGAATCTCGAGCGCATCGGCGACGGACAGGGAGTTGGCATCGAGTCCGAGGATCAGGTGGCTAAGGCGGATCTGAGCGGTGGGCTGTGCAACAAAGATGCCGCCCTGCGGGCCAGATCGTGTTTCCACCAGGCCACGGCTTTCCAACAAGCGGATGGCCTCGTTCAAGGTGGAGGCGGCGACGCCGAACTGGTCTCGCAAATCGGACTTACGTCCCAGACGCGCACCTGGTTGGACATTCTGGCGCGAAATCAACTCGCTCACCTGCTGCGCGACCGCTTCTGCTCGCGAAGTACGATCGCTCGCCACCCGGTCGAATTTGGGGCTGATGCCGCCGTCGAGAAGCTCACTCATGCTGCTGAATCCTAGCATTGAACATGACGAATGGGACCGGATTGGGGGCCGATACGACGATATTCGTCCTATTCGACATGTTCAATAATATGGACTACCGTAATCCGCATCACATGAGTTGGTTCTACGACAACGAGGTCACACTTGAACGACGAGACTGAGTACTCACAGGCAGAGATTGGCGCGTGTGCCGAGAGCTTGCTTGAGGCATATGCAACCCGCCAGCCGGTGCGCCCGCTGACGGAGGACGTTCCGGGCCTGCGGCTCGAGGATGCGTACCGCATTCAGCTGCACCAGGTGGAGCGGTGGAAAGAGCAGGGGCGGGTTGTGGCGGGCTACAAGGTCGGCCTGACGTCGCTCGCAATGCAGCGCCAGCTCGGCGTCTCCCAACCGGACTTTGGGCACTTGTTCAGCGACATGATTCTTGACGGCTCGAGCGTCGATCTCGGTGGATTTCTCAGCCCCAGAATCGAACCCGAGATCTCGTTTGTACTGAAGAAAGACCTGCGCGGCCCGGGATTGAGCGTCGCTGATGTCATCGGGGCTGTCGACTACGCCATTGCCTCCCTCGAAATCATCGACTCGCGCATCGCGGACTGGAAAATAAGGCTTTCTGACACGATCGCGGACAACGCCTCGTCGGGAGCCCTGGTTCTAGGTACTCGTCCGGTGCAGCTCGATGTCGCGGATCTGGGACTTGCCGGGTGTGTGCTCGCGAAGAACGGCGAGGTTGTCGCCACCGGCGCCGGCGCCGCGGTGCTGGGTCACCCGCTCAACGGTGTGCTCTGGCTGGCCAATAAGCTCGGATCCCTCGGCCAGACCCTCGAGGCCGGCTCAGTAGTAATGGCCGGGTCGATCACCGCCGCCATCCCGGTTGCGGCCGGAGACACCATCACCGCTACGTTCGCTCACCTCGGATCCGTGAGCGCTCGTTTCGCCGCAGCAACGACGGAGGTCGCAGCGTGACGACAACAGAATGGACGACCGAGAAGGTCGCCGACATCCTGCTCGAAGCAGAGGCCAGCCGCGCAGACCGCGGTCGCATCACCGACGAGTGGCCTGGGCTTGACCTGGAAACGGGATACGCCGCCCAGCGGCTGCTGATCGAGCGCAAGCAGGCTGACGGGCACACGGTCATCGGCGTCAAGCTCGGGCTTACCTCCCGTGCAAAACAGCAACGGATGGGAATCGACTCCCCACTGACCGCTGTGATCACGGACAGGATGGTGCTCGAAGCCGGTGTGCCGATCCCACTCGACGAACTCATTCACCCCCGGGTCGAGCCCGAGATCGTCTTCGTGCTCGGCGAGCGGCTGGAGGGGCCAGGAGTGACGGCGGCGTCCGCCATGCGCGCCGTCGCGTCGGTGCACGCAGGCCTCGAAGTCATCGATAGTCGTTACCGCGATTTTAGCTTCGCGATGCCCGACGTCGTTGCGGACAACGCCTCCAGCGCGCGATTCGTGGTCGGGGCGACGTCCGTTTCACCGATCGGGCTGGACCTCGCCCTTGAGGCGTGTGTGCTGCGGATCAACGGGACTGTTGTCGACACGGCGACCGGAGCCGCGGTGCAGGGCCACCCCGCCGAGGCTCTGGCACTTGCCGCCAATGCCCTCGCGGCTCGCGGTGAGGCGATTGAAGCAGGCTCGATCGTGCTGACCGGTGGCTTGACAGACGCCGTGTTCATCCACGATGGCGACGAGGTTTCCGTGCAGTTCACATCACTGGGAACCATCGTCGTGCCTGTGCGGAAGTCGGCATGACCGCCGTCGCGACCCTGCCTGTCCACCGCCGGGTGAGCACCAAGGCCACACGCGGCCTCGCTGGCGTCGCCGTACTGTTGTTGCTCGCGGAGTCGGTATCGCGGTTCGGCATCGTGCCGGCGAACATCCTGCCTCCCATGTCCCGCGTGCTGGCTGACACGGCCGGGCTTCTGGTCGACTCCGAGTTCCTCGGCGACGTCAGTTCTACCCTCACCGCATGGGCCGTCGGTCTCGGCATTGCGATCATCGTTGCTGTTCCGCTCGGTCTGGTGCTGGGATCTTTCCGCATCGCCTATGAGGCGTCGTCGGCCGTGGTTGAATTCATGCGGCCGATTCCCTCGGTCGCCCTCATCCCTCTTGCCATCCTCGTGTTCGGCCAAGGCACCGACATGAAGATCGCGCTCGTGGTGTACGCCTCCCTGTGGCCGATTTTCTTCAATACCGTCTATGGGGTGCGGGATGTAGACCCGGTCGCCAAGGAGACCGCTCGCACTTTCCGTCTCAGTCGGATCGGCATCTTGGCCCGGGTGAGCCTGCCCTATGCGGCACCGCTCGCCGCCACCGGGGTGCGGATTTCAGCGGCGATCGCGCTGATCGTGACGATCAGTGCCGAACTGCTTGCCGGTTCGGCAAGTGGTATCGGCTCATACATTCTGCGGATCAGTTCCGGCGGCGGCGACACGTCGCTCGTGTTTGCGGGAACCATCGTCGCCGGTCTTATCGGCGTCGTCGTGAATCTGGTGCTAGTTGCCGTCGAACGCAAGATGTTTGCCTGGAAGAAAGAGGGAGTGGCGTAATGGCGCTCACGACAGCGGTGCTTACCACCAGCAAGTCACGCCGGGGCTCCGAGAAGCAGGCAGCCAGACGCCAATGGTGGGGGCGGTTCGCTCTGCGATGGGTGGTGCTGGCTGTCCTAGTCACCCTCTGGCAGGTAGCGACGGTCACCTTCCCTTCGCCGTTCTTTCCGCAGCCGGCCCGCATCTTCGAGCGAGCCGCACTGCTCTGGTTCCCCGGGGCAAGCGGCATTCTCACTCCCAGCATGCAGAGCGACGTGCTGCCAAGCCTTGGACGGATGCTGTTGGGTTTCAGTGTCTCTGTGGTGGTTGCTGTCGCCCTGGGCACCGCGATCGGGCTCAGTCGCAAGGTCGGCGATTACATCGACCCCATCATCCAGTTCCTGCGGGCAGTGCCGCCGCCTGCGCTGCTGCCGATCTTCCTCGTGCTCTTCGGCACTGGCGACCAGATGCGGGTGCTGCTGATCGCCTTTGGCACAGCTTGGCCGATCTTGCTGAACACCATCGAAGGCGTTCGGTCCATCGAAGAACTGAAGTATGAGACGGCCACGGTTTTCCGGATCGGATTCGTCGGACGGCTGACGCGGATCGTTCTGCCGGGCGCCGCTCCTAAGATCCTCGCAGGTGTCCGGACCAGCCTCTCACTGGCTCTCATCCTCATGGTTATTTCTGAGATGGTCGCGGCCTCCAGCGGCATCGGCTTCTCGATCGTGCAGGCACAGCGCGGGTTCGGGTTCCTAGACATGTGGGCCGGAATCGTCCTCCTCGGAATCATTGGCTTCCTGCTCAACACCGTTCTCACGCTCATCGAGCGCCGCATTCTCGCCTGGCAGCGCAGCTCCGGTCGCGAAACTGCCTAGACCTCAAGGAAGAAACATGCTCAACGTCTCCCACCTCACCCACACCTACGGTACGGGCGCGAAGGCGCACCTCGCACTCAAAGACATCACTTTCGAGGTCCAGCCTGGCGAACTTGTCTCCATCGTCGGCCCGTCAGGCTGCGGCAAAACAACCCTGTTGCGGACCATGGCTGGACTCATGCGCCCTACTGGCGGCGAGCTGACCTTCCTCGGCGACAAGATCACTTCTGTACCGGAGGGCCTAGCGATGGTTTTCCAGGACTACCGCGGATCGCTGTTTCCCTGGCTTACCGTTGCCGCGAACGTGAAGTTCCCCCTCGCGAAACTCGGCCTCAGCAAGACCGAGCTGGAGGAACGCGTCGCCGAGTCGCTCTCCGCCGTGGGCCTGACCGGGTTCGAGGACCGCTTCCCGTCCCAGTTGTCCGGCGGTATGCAGCAGCGCGTCGCAATCGCCCGCGCTCTTGCATACCGTCCGAAGATCCTGTTGATGGACGAGCCGTTCGCCTCCGTTGACGCCCAGACCCGGGAAGACCTGGAAGATCTGGTGCTGTCGGTGAAGAAGAAATTCAGCATGACCATCCTCTTCGTCACACACGACATCGACGAGAGCGTCTACCTGGCCGACCGGGTGGTTGTGCTCTCCAAGCCGCCGACTTTCGTGGTCACCACCCTCGACATCCCGTTGTCGGACAGCCGCGATCAGATCGAGACGAAGGAAGACCCGGAGTTCATCCGTCTGCGCGGCGAGGTCGCCCGCCTCATCCGTCATCCCGAGAACGACGATGTCCCCACTCCAGTGGCCGACCTCGCCTAAAAGTCCCAGCATCACCGTTCACTGCACTATTTCAAGGAGGAAACGTGCCCATCACATCAGAAACAGTTCGTACCAAGAAGACCTGGTTCGGCATCGCGGCGGCATCAGCGCTGGCTCTCAGCCTCGCCGCCTGCTCGGGAGGAAACGCGGCAGCACCCGCTGATGGTGCACCCGCGCCGGCCGGTGACGGCAAGCCCGAGACGACGGAATTGCTCGTTGGAATCACTCCGGTCGCCGACCAGGCATCCGTATTCATCGCCATCGACGAGGGCTTCTTCGAGGACGAAGGGCTCGAGGTGACCGCCCAGCCCGCACAGGGCGGCGCCGCCGCGGTTCCGGCCATGATCGCCGGCGACATGCAGGCTGCCTTCGCGACCTACCCCTCGTTCCTGCTCGCGCAGAGCGGCGGGGTCGGAATCAACATCGTCGCCGAGGGTGTGCGTGGCAATGAGGAAAGCAACGGGGTTTACGTCAAAGCGGATTCCGGCATCAACTCGATCGAGGATCTCGAAGGCAAGAAGGTTGCCGTCAACACGCTCAAGAACACCGGCGAGCTCACCATCAAGGTCCTGATGGAAGAGGCCGGAATGGACGTGAGCAAGGTCGAGTTCCTCGAGTTGCCGTTCCCCGATATGGTGCCGACGCTGCAGTCCGGCGGCGTCGACGCGGTGTGGTTGGTCGAGCCATTCCAGACCGCCGCAAACGAAGCCGGCGCCAAGAAGCTTTTCGCGAACTTCTCCGGCCCGACCGCGGGCGTTCCGCTCTCAGGCCTCGGCATGACCGCCGAGTTTGTCAAGGCGAACCCGAACACGACCGCCGCGTTCATTCGTGCGCTCGAAAAGGCCAACGCGCTGCTCGCCGAGAACCCCGACGCCGCCCGTGAGATCGTTCCGACCTATAGCAAGACCACGCCGGAACTCGCTGCCAAGATCAAGCTGCCTGAATGGGTAGCCGGATCGGCCAGCGCAGAAAACCTTGAAGTCTGGAACGAGATCATGGTCGGCCAGGGCGCCATCCCCGCTCCCGTGGACCTCGACGAGATGGTCTACGTCCCCGGCAAGTAAACAGCTCGCAACCCGCCGGGCGGGCCAAAGAGCCCGCCCGGCACACCAAGAAAGGCCCCAGGCCATGCAGACATTCGGTCACATCATCGATGGCCAGGAAATCCCGTCAATCTCGGGGCAGACCTTCCCAAGCATCGACCCGTACACCCGCGAACCGTGGGCGGAGATCGCGCTCGGCGACAAAGCCGACGCCGAACTGGCTGTCGCCGCGGCCCGCCGCGCGTTCGATGAAGGTCCCTGGCCGCGGATGACCGCCGGCAAGCGCCGCGAACTCATCAACAGGTTCGCCGACCTGATCATCGAACACGGCGAGGAACTCGCGATGGCCGACACCCGCGATATGGGCAAGCCCATCACGCAAAGCCTGGGCAACGACGTCGCCCGGACCGCCCAGAATTTCCGATTCTTCGCCGACCACGCGCACCTCAGCCCCGCTGACGTGCTGCCGATGGACTCCGGCCACCACACCTACACCCGATACGAGGCCGCCGGCGTAGTCGCCGCGATTGCGCCGTGGAACTTTCCGATGATGCTTGAAAGCTGGAAGGTCGCGCCGGCGCTCGCATGGGGCAACACCGTCGTTTTGAAGCCCGCTGAGGATAGCCCCGCGTCGGCGACCATCCTGGCCCGTTTGGCCTTGGAAGCCGGCATCCCGGCAGGTGTCTTCAACGTCGTCCACGGTTTCGGCCCCGACTCGGTCGGTCAGGCACTCACCGAGAATCCCGACGTCGACCGGATCACGTTCACCGGCGAATCGAACACGGGGAGGGTCATTGCCCGAGCTGCGAGCGCAAACCTCACTCCAGTCAGCCTTGAGCTCGGAGGCAAGGGCGCCAACGTTGTCTTCGCCGACGCCGACCTCGATAACGCCATCAGCTGGTCCATCCGGGCGATTTTCACTAACGCGGGCCAGGTCTGTCTCGCCGGAAGCCGGATCTACGTCGAACGCTCCATCCTTAACGAGTTCGCTGAGCGGTTCACAGCCGCAGCGGAGGCCATGGTTGTCGGCGACCCGAAAGATCCGGCCACCCAGATTGGTCCGCTCGCGAGTGAAGAGCACTACACGAAGGTACGCAGCTACTTCGACACCATTGAGGAATCCGGCGGCAAGCTGGTCACCGGCTCGCTAGGCGAGGGCTGGACCATCCACCCCACCGTCGTCACCGGGCTGCACCGCGATGCACCGCACCAGCGCGAAGAGATCTTCGGGCCGATCGTGACCATCACCCCGTTCGACACCGAAGCCGAGGTCGTGCACGAGGTGAATGACAGTCCCTATGGGCTGAACGCGATGTTGTTTACCGAGAATCTGGTCAAGGCGCACCGCGTCTCCGGTTCCCTCCGAGTCGGCACGGTGTGGGTGAATTGCTTCTTCATCCGGGACCTGCGTGCGCCGTTCGGCGGCGTCGGCGCCTCGGGAGTCGGTCGAGAAGGCGGCAATTTCAGCCGGGAGTTTTTCACCGAACCGAAGGCCGTTGTGATGCAGCTAGAGCCGCCGGTGGCTCATCCGCCGGTGGTGCTCACCGGGGCATACTGACCGAAACCTACGGGCAGCACAAACTGATCTTCGACGTCGGCCAGCTCGGTCACTAGTGCCCTCGCCTCAAGGCTGCGGAACGGCCGGTTCGCCACCGAGGCTAAAGATGTAGGCCCCGGCCCGCCCAGACCTAAGTCTCACGACCTGGGCCTGAGCGGGCCGGGGCACACCCATTGCGGCCTGCACCTCCCGCCTGTGCAGGCAAGCCCCCAGATAGACGTCGAAGACGTTATCTTGCGCGGCTGACGGGCGCGTCACGCCTGAGGTTTTCGCGTGCCGGATTCAGCTCATGGACGCCGCCCTTGGTACCTCATGGATTGAGTCGAGCGGAGTGAGCAAGCGGAGGGGCCCACAGTTCTCGACTGTGGGCCCCTCGTGCTGCTACCTTGCGCCTACTTGGTGGCAGCTTTCTCCGCCAAGGTGACGCCGCCGGACAACCACAACTTCGGGCTAATCTCGCGGACTAGGACCCGGACGCTCTGTCCGGGTGCACCCCAATCCTCGATGGCATTATGCACGCGCCCCATCAGGTCGCGCAGCTGCTCTTCGTTGCGTCCTTCGGCAATACTGATCTCAACCAGGGGCATCAGGCATCCTGCAATTCAGATGAGTCGAGTGGACGACGGATTTGCTTTTGCGTCTGCACGCGCTGGGTGACGCCGCCCCACATGTCGATCGACTTAGGGTGAAGCGGGTCGAAGGTGCGAGGCTGCCAGGCCGCATCGTCCTCGATCCGGCGCACTCCGTACGAGTACTCGTAGGTCAGTCCCTCCGGCCCCTTGAAGTAGAGGAAGATGGCGGTGGACTGGGGATGGCGGCCAGGGCCTTGCTCGATTTCGACGCCCTGCTCCAAAAGGAAATTCCAGCTCCGCATGATGTCATCCAGCGATTCGACCTGGAAGTTGATGTGGCAGAGACCGGGTTCGCTGCCCTTGAATACGGCGAGTTTATGGTGCACCGGGTCGAAGCGCATGAGCGCAGCCCAGTCGCCGATCCAGTCGCTGATCTTGATGTTGAACAGCGAGCTCCACCATTCGTAGGCCACCTTTACATCCGGTGCGTCCACGCAGAGGTGGCCGAACTCGATGATGCCGGCCTGCCTGCCCCAGTGAACGGTATCGGCGTCGTACACCTGGCCGACCACCAGATCGAAGCGATTCCCCCACGGGTCGTCGAAGCTGATGAAGCTGCTGACGCGGCGCGACCGCGCCTCTTCAGCGGTCCCGCGCACGACGTTAACGCCGGCGGCGGCCAGCTCGGTCTCCGCAAGCCGCAGTGCGTCTTCGTCCTTCAGCGTGAGGCCGGAGCTGATCACGCCTGCTTCCCCTTCGACGAAAGCCAGGCAGTGGTGGCGATGGTCGGCGCGCAGATAATGCACCCCATTGTCGCTGCCGGCATACTGCATGCCGACGATATCCACGGCGAAACGCACGGCAGCGTCGACATCCGCAGATCCGGACCGCACGTAGGCGATATCGGTGATCTCGATCATCATTGACCCTTTCGGTAGGTGTTGGTGAGGTAGGTGTAGATCCTTGGCAGCAACTCGGTGGCGCGGTCGCGCCACCAGGATTGTTCGTCGAGGGGCAGCGGCCGCGGGGTGCCCGCGGCCAGTGCGCGGAGGTTGAGCTCCGCAGTCTTCTCCAGCACCCACATCAGCGCCACAGCGCTCCCGAGGTCAGGCCCGGTTGTCACGGCGCCATTTCCTCGAAGGATCACTGCGTTCGCGTCGCCCAGTGTGTCTCGCACCGCCGTCGCGCTGGCGGCATCACGGATAAGGCGAGAGTCCTCATAAACCGGCACCCTCTCGCCGAGGAATGCACCATGGCCGTTGAGGGGCAGCACCGGCCGGCCGGCCGCGACGAGCGCCGCGACTGCGGGCGGCTGCGCACGGCATATCGCCCCGATGTCTGAGCGGGCGTCGGCCAGGGCCACATGAATCCAGGCTTCCTTCGGTGCGGCGCTCGGCAGATCTGTAGAACCGGCTGAGAGGGTGATGAGCCCGTGATCGGCAGTGAGCGTGGACAGGGCAACGGGCGGTGTGATCGCCAGCTCGGTCGCTGACGTGCGCACCGAGAGGTGGCCGAACGCATCGGTGAGTCCAGCACCCGCCATGACCGCCGCAGCGTCGTGCAGTTCCGTCTGGGCAATTGTGAGCACGCTCATACTCCTTTGTAGAATGGAATGAGCCTACATGTATGGATAGAAATGTCAACCAAGACATGTCAATGGTTAGGATGGGCGTATGTCCCTGCAGTATGCGGTTTTGGGCGTGCTTGAGGCACGTCCGATGACCGGTTATGAGCTCACACAATTCTTCGAGTCGACGGCTCGCTGGGTGTGGACCGCGCCGCAAAGCCAGATCTACCCGTTGCTCACGAAGATGGCGACGGACGGACTCATTGCGGGCGAGGAGCAGGTGCGCGGCAGCAAACTCAAGCGCACGTCATACTCGATCACCGAATCAGGCTTGGCCGAGTTGCGCCGCTGGCTGGCTGAGTCCCATGCCGAGCCGAATGTCCGGGACGCGTTCCTGCTACAGACTCTCTTTCTCGACATGATCCCGCCCGCGGAAGCGGAAGCAGTTCTTCGCACGCACGTCGCCGAAATCCAGGATCGACGCGAGCAGTGGGCCGCACACCGCGCCCGGCTGGCGGCCGCAGATACACCGCTAATCCAAGAGAGGCTGCAGCGGCGGGACCCTACCGATCACGCCCGGATCGTGAATCTCAAGACCCACGTGTTCGACTACCTGATCGATTCCGCGACGCTCCGGATCGAGTGGGCGGAAAGGGCGATTGCCATCATGAGCGGTTCGCCAGCCGTTCGTCACTGACGCGGGATTAGACCCCGTCTGACGTCCGCCTGTCGCACGATTCGGATGGATGGCACCCATCGCCGTCTGTCCGATCGAGCTTGGGTGCGCTGTGGGGTTTAGGCGGCGAAGCCGAGCAGAGCTGAGAAGCGTGCGGCGCCGTCACGCACAAGCTCGACCCAGTGTTCCTCCGGATGTTGATCCCATCGCGACTTCGATAGCGAGACACTGATCGCGGCGACGACTGCTCCCGTGCCGTCGCGCACGGGGGCAGCGGCACAGCGGATGTGGGGGGTCGACTCCTCGTTCTCGAAGGCGACGCCCCGCTTCCGGACGCGGGCCAGCTCCACTTCCAGGTCCGCGAGAGTGCCGATGCTGTGCTCAGTCATCCGGGGCAGGTTGTCGTGGTCATTGAATCGAGAAGCGAGTGACTGCGGCGACGCATAGGCGAGCAGCGCCTTGCCCAGACCGGTGACATTGGCCGGCAGGCGCTGGCCGATGCTGGAGGGGAGCCGAAGGTTGTCCTGGCTTTCGACCTTCGCCAGGTAGAAGACGTCTCCTCCTTCAAGGAGGGCGACACTGACGGTCTCACCGCTCCGGGTGGCAAGGTCGCGGGCGACATCGTTTGCCGTCGACAGCATGTCGAATCGGGCTGAATAAGCGTTTCCGAGTTGGAGCAGCCTAACGCCCAGACGAAAGGTGCCGGTGACTTCGTCCTTCTGCAGGTATTCGCGGGCGACGAGCGTCGCCAGGAGTTCATGGACCGATGTGCGCGGCAGGCCGGTCCTCCGCACAACGTCCGGCGCGCTGAGCGGTGCGCTGTCATCGAGGAACAACTCGAGGATGTCGAGAGTGCGCAGCACAGCGGGAGTCAGTCGGGCCATGCCTTATGAATACCGGGGAAAACGGCATGCCGCAAATGGGCCGACGTTGACAAAAGACTTGTTGGTCATGTTCGATATCTAGAACAGGTGTCGAAGTTTCGAACAATAGGCTCGAACGAAGTATCACAACGAAGTGAAAGGAGCGGAGTATGCCACAAGGCGTTCCCGCAGCGATCATCGGTTCCGGCAACATCGGCACCGACCTGATGATCAAGATCCTCCGAGGCAGCGGAATCCTCTCGGTTAAGGCCATGGTCGGCATCGACCCTGAGTCGGACGGCCTGGCCCGCGCGGCCCGCCTCGGCGTCACCGCGATCGCCACCGGAGTCGACGGCCTCATCGCCTCGCCGGAGTTCGCCGACATCGAGATCGTCTTCGACGCCACCTCCGCGGGCGCCCACCGATACAACGCCGAGAAGCTGCGCGCCGCGAAGCCCGGCATCCGCCTGATCGACCTCACACCGGCAGCGATCGGCCCCTACTGCGTTCCCGTTGTGAACCTCGAACAGAATCTAGATGCGCTCAACGTCAACATGGTGACCTGCGGCGGTCAGGCGACAATCCCGATCGTCGCTGCAGTTTCCGCAATCACCCCCGTGCACTACGCCGAGATCGTCGCCTCGATCTCGAGCAAGTCCGCCGGCCCAGGTACGCGGGCCAACATCGACGAGTTCACCGAGACCACCGCCGAGGCACTGCAGAGCGTCGGCGGTGCAAAGGCCAGCAAGGCGCTCATTGTCCTCAACCCGGCCGAACCCCCGATGATGATGCGCGACACCGTGTACGTACTGACGGATGCCGCCGACCGCGACGCAATCGAAGCATCCGTCGACGAGATGGTCGCGAAAGTGAACGCCTACGTATCCGGGTACCGGCTCAAGCAGCGGGTGCAGTTTGATGACATCACCCAACCGGTGAACGTTCCCGGCGCCGGCGAGTTCACAGGGCTCAAGACCAGCGTGTTCCTCGAAGTCGAGGGTGCTGCCCACTACCTGCCCTCCTACGCGGGCAACCTCGACATCATGACCTCGGCTGCGCTCCGCACCGCCGAGACGATCGCCGCCCGGACGCTGACCATGGAGGTGGCATAGCCATGACCGATTCCCTAGTTCCCGAAAAGCTGTTCATCTCCGACGTCACGCTCCGTGATGGGAGCCACGCCGTCCGGCACCAGTACAGCAAAAAAGACGTGCTCGACATCGTCACGGCTCTCGATGCCGCCGGTGTCGACAGTGTCGAGGTCGCCCACGGCGACGGGCTGAACGGCTCCACCGTCACCTATGGGTTCTCACGGCATTCCGATGTCGAGCTGATCGAGGCGGCAGCCGAGGTTGCATCGAACATTGCCATCGCAACCCTGCTCATCCCGGGCATCGGGACCATCTCCGATCTCAAGCGGGCAGCATCCGCCGGGGTCAGCTACGTGCGGGTTGCAACGCATTGCACCGAAGCGGATGTCTCGGCGCAGCACATCGCGACCGCTCGCGAAATCGGCCTCAACACCGCAGGCTTCCTGATGATGAGCGCGCTGACCACACCCGCGGAGCTGGCCGAGCAGGCACAGCTCATGGAGGGCTATGGGGCCCAGTGTGTCTACGTCGTTGACTCCTCGGGGGCCCAGACTATGGATGACGTCACCGACCGCGTCAACGCGCTGCGCGACGTACTGAACCCGGAAACCGAGATCGGCATCCACGCGCACCACAACCTCTCCTTGGGTGTGGCCAACTCGATCGCCGCCGTGAAAGCGGGCGCGAACCGCGTCGATGCCAGCCTCACCGGAATGGGGGCGGGAGCAGGCAACGCTCCGCTTGAGGTCTTCATCGCCGTTGCAGACAAGCTCGGCTGGAACCACGGAACCGACCTGATGGCCCTTATGAACGCCGCCGATGACATCGTGCGCCCGCTCCAGGTCCGCCCGGTTCAGGTCGACCGCGAGACGCTCGGGCTGGGCTATGCCAACGTCTACTCGTCGTTCCTGCTCCATGCCGAAGCGGCATCTGCCAAGTACGGGATCCCGACGATCGAGATCCTGATCGAGCTCGGCCGCCGCAAAATGGTCGGCGGCCAGGAAGACATGATCGTAGATGTCGCCCTCGACCTCCTGAAGAAGCAGGCCGCCTAACGGCCGAACAGCTGCCAGACCCACGGGAGTGCTCGGGACTAGACAGCCGGTTGAATCGGAGTTGATGGCTACGAGACGATCGCCATCTCGTGCGGGGTCTGGTTCAGTCGGCGCCCGCCATCCGGGGTGACCGTAACGATGTCCTCGATGCGGGCGCCGAAGCGGCCGGGGAGGTAGATGCCTGGCTCGATTGAGAAGCACATGCCGGGCTGGAGGAGGTGGGTTTCGCCCTCCACCATGTATGGCGGTTCGTGGGTGGTGAGCCCGATGCCGTGACCGGTGCGGTGGATGAAGTAGTCGCCGTAGCCGGCTTCGGTAATCACGGCTCGTGACACGCGATCGATCTCTTGGCATTCGACACCGGGCCTCACGGCCTCAAAGCCTGCCTGTTGTGCTCGGCGAACGACGTCGTGCACCTCACCTTCCTCCTCGGTGGGCTCGCCGACGTGCACGGTCCGGGTGGTGTCCGACCCGTAGCCGTGTTTGAGGCCGCCGAAGTCGAGCACCACCATGTCGCCGTCCTGAATGATCCGGTCACCGATCTCGTGGTGGGGGTTTGCCCCATTCGGACCCGAGCCCACAACTGTGAAGTCAACCTGCGAATGTCCGAACTGCCGTAGTAACTCGGCTAGGTCCGCGCCCACGTCCGTCTCGCTACGGCCCGCGAATCGGACTTTGAGGATCTCCTCGTACGTCTGGTCAGCGGCCGCGCCAGCCGCGGCCAGCCGCCCCACCTCGTCGGCGTCCTTGATCGCACGCAGCATGGGGAGCGCTGTAGTCATCGACACGTACGACGACGACGCCAGTCTGCCCTGCAATCCGAGCAGGTGCATGGCCCATGCCGAGTCCGATACCGCGTAACGCCCGGCAGCGTCCAACAGCTTCGCCGTCGCCTCATATGGATCGCTGCCGTCTGTCCAATCGAGCAGCTGGAAGGTGGAGGCGCCGGGTGCGTTCTCCGCATCGGGCCGTTCCAGCTTCGGAACGATCATCGCTGGCTCGCCGTCCGCTGGTATGACCAGCATGGTGATGCGCTCGGTGATCGCGACCGGAGCGTAGCCGGTCGTGTAGAGGAGGTCTGGCCCCGGCGTCAGCAGCAGGCCCGCGAGCCCGGCTTCGTGCGCGGCCCGGGCAGCTCGCTGCTGCCGCATGGCGAAGTCATTGGCGGTGAACGGGACCGGTTCAGCAGCGCTGCTCTGCTCAGTCACGGCTGCCTCCATCGACTTTTCGGTGAGAACAGGTTCATTAAGCGCCCCACGGAGACGAGGTGGCAAGGGTCGGTCAACCAGCCCACCCGCAGCGGGTGGGCTGGTGGGCCACTGACTCGCGTGAAACAAGACGTCCCTCCGGACTGGACCGGGGGACTTCTTGCGGGCGGTTAGACCCGCCAGCGCAGGCGCCTGTCCATGGACGAAGCCTTGCAAGTGTAGGTCTTGCCTTTGGCGCTGATGCCCTTGTGCCCCTTGACCGCTGCGGCGCAGAAGGCGCCGGGATGCACGCCCTTGACGGTCTTGGCCGGGGTGGTGCTCTTGGCCGGAGTCTTGGGCGTCGAGGCCTTGCCAGCGGGCTTGATGGCGGTGACCTTCACGACCTTCTGGCCGGGGCACGCGGTGAGGACCCGCTGCATGGCAGCTTTTTCGGCGGAGGTAACCGACAGGGCGTACTTCTTCTTCACCGCAATCTGGGTGGCTACGTAGGTGCACCTGAAGGCCTTGTTTTTGGGCAGCCAGGCGCTAGCCTCCCGGTCGCCCTTGGCGCGGTTGGCGGAGGCGTCCACGGCGCGCAGGTTCAGCGGGTCGTTGGCGAACGCGGTGCGCTGCGTGGTGGAAAGCTTCTGGGCACCGGACACCCAAGCCTGGCCGAGGGCGACGACGTGGTCGATGTCCACCTTGTTGCCGCCGCGGACGTGCCTGATGGTCTTGCCCGTGTAAGGGTCTTCCAGAGTCCCGGAGGCGACGACGCATTTGCGGGTGCCGGGCTTGAAACGGTCCTTGGTCAGGTCGCGCTTGAGGATGTCATTGCGGGCGTCACAGCCATTACGGTCCGGGTCCTTCCAGCCGTTGCCGAACTTGGCCCGCGCATAGCCGGTCTTGGCGGCCTTGCCCTTGACCGGGAGGGTGTTCAGTACCGAGGAAGCGCTGGTGGTGGCCTTTGAGCTAGCGGCTTCGACTGGAGTCGCGGCGGAGAAACCCCCGAGCAGCAGGGCCCCGGCAGTGACGATGGCGGCCAGCGGCCGGCCCAGGCGGTTAATACCCAGGCGGTTAATAAGCGTGTTCATGATCCCCCGTGTGTGTCCGGCTCAAATCCCGGACGGATTCAGTGCGAGTCGGCTGGACCTGATCCTGCCATGCCAACAGAGCGGACCGGGGCAGGCAGGGCCGTGCCAGCGCCCCGGTATTGCGCGCTCTCGGGGCTTTCTCTCAGCCGTTAATTGCCGCGAGTTGCTCGGGGCACAGGAGCCAGCGCCAAGCGTTCGACGCGGATTCGGGCAACTGCTCGGCCGTGGGGACGAGTTCGTCCTCGGACGGTATCCGCCGGCAACACGGCGCCGGAGGGTTCGCCAGCTTGAGCCGGGCCTTCGTCTCCGTCGCCTACACTCGCGCTTGTGAACCTAGCCGTCCGCGCCCCATTCCGCCCGCTCCTCGCTTTGAACCTGCGCACCGGAATCCTGCTGCTTGTCCTCTTTGGGGTGGTGCGGGTAGCCCTCGTGTTGCAGGCGAACGTGACCGGAAGCTATCAGATTGTGAGTCTCGTGTTCGTGGCGATGATCGTGCTGCCGCTGATAATGCTCACACGGGAAGGGCGCACGCGCATTGGTTCGGTACGACCGTCACGGTGGCGGTGGGTAGTGCCGGCGTTGATTGCCGGAGTCGCCATGGCACTCACGGTCCACGCCGCAGCCGCCGCGCTGTGGGGCCATACGCTCTCCCACCCGTTCGCTTATATCGCCCGCTCGTACTCGGACGTGCCGGCGTCGCCTTCTGACGAAGACCGCCTGATCTACTTCATCATCTTCGCGGTGGTCGGGATGCTCTTCAGTCCGATCGGGGAGGAGTTGTTGTATCGGGGCGTCGCTCACGAGAGTATCGCTGCGGGCCTAGGTGACAGACGCGCAGCGATTATCGACGCGGCAGCGTTCGCAGTCACCCACCTCGCACACTTCGGCCTCGTGTTCGTGGCAGGAGCCTGGGCATTCCTGCCGCTGCCCGCGCTTTTCTGGGTTTCGGCCATGTTTCTCGCCTCGCTGGCGTTCTATGGCTTCCGGATGTTGACGGGATCCTTAGTCGGCGCCATAACTGCCCATGCGGGATTTAACCTCGCAATGAACTGGGTCATCTTTTACGCCATCATCCCTCAAGCATGACCCAATTCGATCTCGGGGCGGACAGCTTGGCCACATCCGGGTAATCGCTTTCATGAAGCGGGGCAATCCTTCATCGCTGCGCTTAGCCATCGGCGGCTGAGCCGACCACATCTCGAGGTGTGGCCGGCTTGTCTGGCAGATCTTTTGTTTCCGTCAGAAGGCGTGAAAATCCGAGGACGGTGAAAAGCGCAGCGAGGACGATCGCCGCTATCCACAGTGATAGGCCAGTCAGATCATGGATCGCCATTTGAGGTATCCGGCGCTCCGGGACCACGACGACGCCGATGAAAGCTCCCAGCACGCCGAAATAGCTACCCTTCATAAATGAACGGTGTGCTTGGATCTTCTTCTTTCGTGCGGCCCATAAGCCGATGGACACCGTGAAGAAAGTAAACACGGCCAGGCCATGTAGCCAAGTAAATCCGCCATTCAGGGTTTGAATGCCGAACGATGTCAGCGTTACAACGTACATCGCGAACACCCATAAACGGCCTATTGTGCGGTGGATGGCCTCGCCTTTGGCGGGGTGTAGCAACTGAAAGGCACCGAACAAGATGGAAAATGCCGCTGCTACGGCATGGATAGCGATAAGGAAGGTCCATTGAGGAGGCATGAAAGAATCCTAAACGGTGAACACCGTAACAAAGATGAACATTTGGGCTCTTCCTTGTCTTTTATCCTTGAGACCTCTTGACTATTTTCGTGACTGAACAATCCGTTCGTGAATGGACCGTGAACGAAGCGCGGAGCACTGCATCCGGTACGGCAGCCCAAGGCGCGGCCTGGCTCATTGCTTTCGGCAGCACCTTGTCCATCGCTGCAGTGCTTTCCTTCCTTCTGCCGCTTGAAGTCGCCGTTCTGGTGGCCGTCTTCCAGGGAGGCGTAGCCCTGCCGCTTGCCTTCGCCCTCGAACGTCGGCTGGGAACCGCGCCCATGCCCCCGGACCATCCCTTGCGCTCGCTGTCGGTTCAACTGGCTATGGTGCAGATCGTCGCGCTGCCTGCGGTGATCATGATGTACACACAGAATCCAGCTCTGGTGCCGGCCGTCTTTGCGGCGATCGGCGGCGCACATTTCCTGCCCTACGTTTGGCTGCACCAGACGAAGATTTATCTCTATCTGGCGCTCGCCGTGGCTTTGGGCAGCTGGGCCATCACCCTGGCCGCGGGCGAGGGCGCCTACCGTTGGGTGATGGTCTGGTGGCCGATCTGCTACATCGTTGCCGCGGCACTGCTCTGGCGCCGGCACCGGCAATTGCACCCGTCTGGCCGGGGCGACCAGTAGAGAGCGCAACGCCAGGGACCGGCGGTCATTAAACCGGCCAGTGCTCCTCCCGCGTGGTCCACGATCGGACGACTGCACGCTTGCGGCGGCCGGACCCTCGACAGGCTGGTGGTCCACGTCGACAATGGACGAACCCAGCCTGTCGAGCGGCGGGCCACCTCAACCCGAGGAGCACCTAGTGACCGAGACCAATGTTGAGGCAGAGAACGCGGCCGTGGACGCAATGGTGCGCCATCACACCGAACTAGTGGCGCGGGTGCAGGCGACGACGGCGGAGCTCACGCGCGCCATCGACATCGGAGACGAGGACACCGCCTACAACGCGCACGGCATCCTGCTGGAGTGGGGCGAGCGGGAAATGCTGCCGCACGCCGCGGCGGAAGAGGCCCAGCTATACGGGCGGGCCGGAGCGAGGGAGGAAGCCCGGCTGCTGGTGGAGGCGCTGACGGCCGACCACAAAGACCTGGCCGCGCTGCTGGATGAGCTCCGAGGCGCCGCGGGAATCGAGGCTGCCTCCGTTGCCTCGTCGTTGTCCCGCGTATTTGCCCTGCACATCGAGAAGGAGAACCGCGTGCTGCTGCCCTTCATCGCCCGGACTCCCGATTTGTCCCTGTCCGCGGCGGTCGAAGGGCTGGTGGAACTCGTCGGTGACACCCATGTGCACGCGCCGGATGAGAGCAGGCACGCCCACGGCTAAGCGAGGCGTCCGGGGCCCAAGCGGGCACGTCCGTCAACTCCCGATGGTCAGCGTCTCCCAGCCGCCAACGCCAATGACCGCACGTTTACCCAGCTTGTTGGCCAGGATCTGGTAGTGATACAGGTTGCCGCGGCTGTCCCGGGCCAGCAATCCGGTTTTCCCGTCGCCGAGATGGTTCTGGATCATCGACAGGTGTTTCATCCCATTCCAGCCTGACGGCACGATGATCCGCCGTGACTCGGAGACGAACTTGCCGGCGCCATTGGAGCGGTATAGCTTGAGTTGCCCTGTGGTGGTCTTGGCGACCACGTCCATCTTCGCGTCGCCGTCGATGTCTGCGGAGAAGATCGACAAAGACTTCCAACCGGTCCCCAAATTGGTGCGACTGCCGTGCTTGAGGCCGGCCGGGTTCGCGTAGTGGTACAGCCGGCCGGTAACCGTGTTGCGGGCCAGCAGCGTCGGGTACGTGTCGGCCTGTTTCCAGGCGGTAACGGTGACGTCGTAGTTACCCCAGCCGGAGGAGCCGATGGTGGCAGCTTTCTGCAGGCCGCCGGTCGCCTTGCCGAAGTGGGCGGTGAGCTTTCCGGACTTCCAACGGGCGACCAGATCCAGCACGCCGTCGGCGTTCCAATCGGCTACCTCCACTTGGGCCACACCCTTGAACCCGCCGGCGACGTACCGGCGCTTGTAGAGGTCATGGCCCTTGGCCGAATCATAGACATAAAGGTTTCCGGCGGAATCAACGGCAGCGATGTCCCCATGCTGGAAGCTGGCCCTGACCATGCCCGGGTGCGGCGGCAGTTTGGCCCTCGTGGATGCGTAGCCGGCGATGTTCGCCACCGCCACCGTCATCCCGTACCAATCCTTGTGCGTGGTTTTCATGTAACCCACCCCGATGTCCGTCGCGTTGGGGCTGAGCAGCCCGGCGCGGTGGGCGGGGGAGTCCATCCACCAGTCCACAACGTCTCGGGCGGTGTGGTTGATGGCGATGTTCTCGGTGTACCAGTCGAAGCCGCTAGGGATTTCCTTGCTGCCGTAGCCGGACCGGTGGATCTTCTCCATGTCCAACTTGTTCTTATTGATCCGCGTATTCAGTTCCTCGGACCACTGCTGCGCAACATTGCCCGCATTCTGGTTCCAGACCACCGGCGACAACCCGTTCTGTGCGCGGTACAGGTTGGTCAACCGGAGCACTTCGGCAACGAAGGGATCCTTGGCGGTCCGGGTTGCGGCCGAGGCCGGCGAAAGCCCGGCAAAGGCCAGGGCCAGCAGCAGGACCGCTGCGATGAAAGGTTTTATGGAGGTGCGCACCCACTCAGGGTAAACCGTTCACCCATCTCGCGGCACCCTTCGGAGTGCTAACGGATAGCGGGGACGGGGAAAATCAGGTCCGAGGCAGGCCTCGGGCCAGGAAGAATCGGCCGGAATCAGGCCCGGCTCCGGTCCAACCCAAGAACAAAGACATACGACGCCGGCGGGAGGCTTTCTCGCGAAAGTCTCCCGCCGGCGTCGTACTTAAGTGAAGCTGCCGGGCGCTACTGCGCCAGCTTCTCCCGCACCAGCGGGGCCACCTTGGTGCCGTAGAGCTCGATGGACTTCATCAGCTTCTCGTGCGGGAGTGTTCCCAGGCTGTACTTCATGTCCCAGCGGGAGAGGCCCAGGCCCTTGGCCACCTTGACGATCTTGGTGGCCACGGTCTCCGGCGAGCCGACGAACAGGGCGCCGTCCGGGCCCGCCTCGGCTTCGAACTGGCCGCGGGTCATCCGGCTCCAGCCGCGCTCGCGGCCGATCCGCTCCTGCATGTCGGCATACGGCAGCCACATCTCCTCGCGGGCTTCTTCGTCCGTGTCCGCGACGTAGCCGGGCGAGTGCGCGCCGATGGGCAGCGCGGGCTTTTCGAACTGGTCCAGCGCGCGCTGGTAGAGGTCGGTGAAGGGCGCGAAGTTCATCGGCGCGCCGCCGATAATGGCCAGCATCAGCGGCAGTCCGTAGTGGGCGGCGCGGACCACCGACTGCGGCGTGCCGCCAACGGCGATCCAGGTCTTCAGGCTGCCGGAGGCCGTGGGCGGGTAGATCCGCTTGTTGTCCAGCCGGGGCCGGGTGCGGCCGGCCCAGGTGACCGGTTCCTCCTTGAGCAGTTCGGTGAAGAGCTGGAGCTTCTCGTCGAAGAGGACGTCATAGTCGGCCAGGTCCAGGCCGAACAGCGGGAAGGACTCGGTGAAGGAGCCGCGGCCCAGGATGACCTCGGCGCGGCCGTTGGAGGCGGCGTCCAGGGTGGAGAAGCGCTGGAAGACGCGGACGGGATCGTCCGAGCTGAGCACGGTGACGGCGGAGCCCAGCCGGATCCGGCTGGTCTGGCCGGCGATGGCGGCGAGCACCACGTCCGGTGCGGACACGGCAAAGTCCTCGCGGTGGTGTTCGCCGATGCCGATGAAGTCCAGGCCCACCTCGTCGGCCAGCTTGGCTTCGGCGATAACGTTCCGGATTACCTGATCGTGCGGCAGGAGTGTTCCATCCGCCCCGGTGGTGACGTCCCCGAAGGTGTCCAGCCCGAGTTCGATTGTTTGCGCCACGCGGTGGCCGCCTTTCGTCTGCGTTGAGGGGTGCATGCAAATGCATCTTGTGGTTACAGGCGGAAACCGCGGGGAGGGTCAGGTTATTCCGCCGTGCGCGGCCGGGAGAGCGGGGGCACCAGTTGGCCCGACTCGTTCCTGATCCACCACTGCCCGGTCCGCCGCCGCTCCGCCCAGGTGGAAAAGCGGTAGTGGTACAGCATCGCGCGGACCATCAGCGGCGGTTCCCCGTTGAACGGATCGTGCCGCAGCAGCTTCAGCGTGGCCCTGTCCGCCTCCAGCAGCCGCCGCAGCAGCGGGATAAACCAGCTTGCGCCGGGGGAACCCAGGGCCAGGAACCACATCAGCCAGTCCAGCCTCAAGTGGTACGGGGCGAATTGCCGCGGCATCCGCCGCGGGTCCCCGGGCTTGCCCTTGAAACCGTACTCTTGCCAGTGGACCCCGTCCGCCGACCCTTCCACCACCACTTCGTAACGCTGCCGGGTGATGGACCCGAACGCGCCGTACGCGTTGGCCAGGTGCCAGCTATTGAAGCTGGCGTTCATCAGCTGGCGCTTGGCGAACAGGTTCTTCAGCGGCCAGTAGCTCAGATACACCAGCAGGGCGCTGACCGCCAGCACCAGCACGGTGAACCACACCGGCTCCGGCTGGTACTGCGGAGTGAAGTCGCCGACGGGCAGGACGGCCTGCACCGCGTGGTCGGACACCGCGGAGAAGGCCAGCAGGATGGTCAGGGTGTTCAGCCAGGCGAAATTGCCGGAGGCCACCAGCCACAGCTGCGTGATGATCACCACTGCAGCCGCGATGCTGCCCACCGGCTGGGGAAAGAACAGGAAGAAGGGCACCACGAGCTGGGCAAAATGGTTGCCGGCCACCTCTACCTTGTGCAGCGGTTTGGGCAAGTGGTGGAAGAACCAGCTGGCAGGATTCGGCATCGGCTGGGTCTCGTGGTGGTAGTACAGGGCGGTCAGGTCCCGCCAGACGGTATCGCCGCGCATCTTGATCATGCCGGCACCGAACTCCAGCCGGAACACCAGCCAAATAAACAGCCAGAGCACCGGAGCCGGCGGCGCCACCCGGTCCGAGCCCAGGAACGCGGCCAGGAACCCCGCCTCCAGCAGCAGCGTCTCCCAGCCGAAGCCGTAGAAGGTCTGGCCCACATTCACAATGGACATGTACAGGAACCACAGGGCCAGGAACGCTAGCAGCGGCAGCCACGGCGGTCCCCATTGCGGCAGTCCGGCCACCAGCAGCGCTGAAATCACGACGCCGGTGCCCGCCACCGCGCGCAGCCTTCCGTCGGTGTAGCCCCAACGGAAGAGCGTGAAGCCGCGCGGCGTACGCCGTTCCAGCAGCTGTGGCACGGGGAGCAGCCCGTGTTCGCCCAACAGGGCGGGGAACTGGGCCAGGGCGGATGCGAAGGCAATCAGGAACACCGCGGCGATGCCGCGCTGCAGCACTTGCCGCGCCAGCTCGAACCCCTCGGCGCTGAACCACTCCATGGCACCTCCAACGCTACGGCGGACCGGTCTAGTGTCAAGACAGCGGGTCCGGCCATAACTGCGGGCCCGGGGTCGGACAGTGACGCGGCCGAAGGGAGCGGGTCCAGACAACGTGCGGGCCCCTCTCCACGCGGCAGGCCCGGCTCATGAGAGCCGGGCCTGCGGATGCGTCTCGTTTGACCGGGGCTGCCGGCCAAACGGTTTGAAGGATCAGCCGAAGAGCGCCGGGACCTTCATCAGGGTCTGGGTGATTCCGTAGAGCAGAGGGATGCCGACCAGCACCCAGCCGAGGGCTACTTGTGCTTTCTTCATGTCAGGCCTCCTTTCCGGCCATCGCGGTTTCGCCGGTTTCTCTGGCCGGGGCCTCATGGAATTTGCTGTCCACCGGCTTGACCATCAGATTGGCAAGGAAACCGATGACCAGCAGGCCCACCATGGTCAGCAGTGCCGGCTGGTAGGCCTGCGCTGTGAGCTCGCCGGGCTTGCCCTGCGCGTCCAAGAAGGCGTTGACGATTAGCGGTCCGGCAATGCCGGCGGCGGACCAGGCCGTGAGCAGCCGGCCGTGGATGGCGCCCACCTGGAAGGTGCCGAACAGGTCGCGCAGGTAGGCCGGAACCGTGGAGAAGCCGCCGCCGTAGAAGCTGATGATGACGGCGGCCAGCAGCACATACAGCCCGGTGGACGAGTAGCCGAACAGGGCCAGCACCACGTAGAGCACGGCGCCGACGCCCAGGTACAACATGTAGTTGTTCTTGCGGCCCAGATAGTCGGACGTGGTGGACCAGACGAACCGGCCGCCCATGTTCGCGATCGAGAGCAGCCCCACGAAACCGGCGGCAACGCCCGCCGTCACCAGCGAGACGCCGTCGGGCTGGCGGAAGAAGTCCTGGATCATCGGCGAGGCCTGTTCCAGGATGCCGATGCCCGCCGTGACGTTGCAGAACAGGGCGATCCACACCAGCCAGAACTGGCGGGTCTTGATGGCGTTCTTCGCCGAGACGTTCGCCGTGGTGACCAGTGCCTTCGTCTTGACCTTGGCGGCGTCGAAGCCGTCCGGCTTCCAGTCGGCTGCCGGAACCTTGATGGTGAAGGCGCCGAACAGCATGTAGGCCAGGTAGACCACGGCCAGGGTCAGGAAGAGTTTGCCGACCGCGTCGCCGCTGGCCACCCAGCCCGGCGTGCCGTCGAAGCTGGGGTCGTAGAACTGCAGCAAGGCCGTGGAGACCGGGCTGGCGATCAGAGCGCCGCCGCCGAAGCCCATGATCGCCATACCGGTGGCCAGGCCGGGGCGGTCGGGGAACCATTTGATCAGCGTGGACACGGGGGAGATGTAGCCGATGCCCAGGCCGATGCCGCCGATCACGCCATAGCCCAGATAGACCAGCCAGAGCTGACCGGTAAAGATGCCCACCGAACCGACCAGGAAGCCGGAACTCCAGAAGAGAGCCGAGGTGAACATGGCCATTCGCGGGCCGTTGCGGTCCACCCAGGTGCCCATCACCGCGGCGGACAGACCCAGCATCACCATGGCAATGGAGAAGATGATGCCGATCTCGGTCAAGCTCACGTCAAAATGGGCCACCAGCGCGTTCTTGTACACGCTGGTGGCGTAGGCCTGGCCAATGCACAGATGCACGGCCAGGGCCGCTGGCGGAATTAGCCAGCGGTTGAAGCCCGGAGGGGCGATCGTACGCGATCGCTCCAACCAACTCATCGTTGGGCGTCCTTTCAAAGACGGGGTGCGAGGCAAAACTGCAACATGTGTTTCAGTTCACATCCTGACTGATAGTTAAGCTAGGCAACCGGATTCGCTCGGCGTGTCGCGCCACCTTTCCCACGGCCGGGCCGTCCCGGCGCCCCCTGCCCTAAGGGCAGCGTGGCCGGTACGGTGGAAGATATGGAACAGGTCCTCGCCGTTCGGGGCGTGGGGGGCTACCGCCGCTACCGGGCCCCGGCGCTCGCCGTCGCCCCCACCGGCAGTGTGATGGCCGCCTATGCAGGCCTGGACGGGCAGGGCGGATTACGCCGCTCCGGTGACCTCCTGCTGCGCCGCAGTTTCGACGGCGGAGCCAGCTGGGAGCCGCAACAGGTGGTCTGGGCGGGCCAAGCCGGGCAGGCTCCGGGCCGGCCCGGGCTGCTGTCCGACGCCGCGACCGGGCGGATCCTGATGGCCTTTGTGGCCCGGGAGAAGGCCAGCAGCGTTGGCCCGGTTGCTCCCGCCGCCGCGGACCGCCGCTTTGAGCTGGTTTCATCCGACGACGACGGCGCCACCTGGCAGCACCGGACGGTCACCCCGCGGTTGGCCTCGGACGCCGTGACCGGGCTGGCCGGTGCCGGCTCAGGGAGCGGGCTGCATGCCGGGCCATTCACCGGACGGCTGCTGGTGCAGTTCGGCGTGACGGCCAAGGGCGGGCGGTCTGGTGCAGCGTCCGGCTACAGCGACGATCACGGTGACAGTTGGACTGTGGGCGAGCCGCTGGATGCGCCGACCTCAAATCCGACGGTCTCGGAGGTGCTGGGGGCCTCCGAGACCTTCGAGGCGCCGCCGGTTTCCCCGGCACTGGAAACGCCGGAGCCGGACCCGGGCGCTGCGGCCTGCTTGGCTGACGGCCGAGTGCTGCTGCAGATTGGCGCCGCTCCCATCCGGTGGGCTGCCGTCTCCGACGACGGCGGGCACAGCTATGGACCCCTCAAGCCCGTCGAGGAGCTGCCCGATCCGGGCAGCGCCGGCTCCCTGATTCGCTTCGACGGGTTGCCAGCCTTGGGCGGGCTGGCCGCCCCGGTGAGCGGCCACTGGTTGCTCGCTGCCAACTGCCAGGATGCCGGGCTGAACCGGAACGTGGTGCTCAGCCTGTCGCGGGACGACGGGGAATCCTGGCCGCACAAACTCACCATCTGGGGCGGCGGAGCCAGTGGCCCGTCTGTGGTGCGGCTGGCCGACGGGCGGATTGGCGTGCTGTACGAGCGGCAGGGCGGCCTCGAACTGGCCTACGACACCGCCGATCCCGGGATGCTGCGGACGGCATGGCCCCGGGGAGCGGTGACGCGAAAGCCCGGCGAAGGCAGAGGATCGCGGCCCGAGACCGGCCCGCTGCCGCTGGCCAGAGATTATCCGTTGCGCTTCGACATGGTGCTGCACGACATCGTCGGTACGGACAAGGGGCCCCCGGAGCCGGGCTATCGCACCGGGGATATGCTCGTTTTTGCCGGACGGGCCCGGGTATTGGGACCGGAGTACCTGAGCGTGCAGCTGTCCGGTGCGTTCGACAACGCCGGGAGTTTTCCGCCGCAGCGACTCGGGCCGGGCGGGGAAGCGCACTACTTCCATCCCGTCCACACGGTGACCACCGCCGACGTCGCTGCCGGCCGTTTCACCGTAGCCTTCACCTGTACCGCAGCCCCGGTGAACGCCGCTTCCGGAAGTGCCGCGGTGGTGGGCCGAACGCGGGAGTTCAGCCTCGACGTCGTGAGCGGAGAAATCAGCGAGGGGTGACGCGGCTCTCTGCCGCTTCGGGAGTGTTCTCGCGGTGTCAGTGTGCAAGGATTTAAACCGGGATCAACGACGCCGCCGTGACGGCGGCGATGACGCAGAACGGAGTGGGAGTGCAGGACAAGGACCCAGACCAGGAATCCATGTCGCCCATGACTCCGCAGGCGGGAATGCTGCCAATCATCAAGCCGAAGAATGTTCCTGTTCCCGACGCCGGCTCCGGCCGTTCCGCCGCCCCCGGACGCACCGGCTCCACCGCCGGGCCACAGCCCACGCATCCTCCCGTGCCGCGTCCGACGGATCGGCCGGTGGCCAAGCAGGTCAAGCCCGTTCCGACCGGAACCGCACCGCTGCGCGCTTCAGCGGCGGCATCGCGCTCCAACGCGGCGGCGCGCCGGATGCTGCGCAAGCTGGTGCAGGGCGAGGCGCCGCCCACCGCGCCGATGAGCATTGTGGAGCGGCTGGCCGGCAGTCCGTACGCCAATCCGATGATCCAGGCTGCCGGAATCGATGCCTCCGCGCGGATCACGTTGGACTTTGCCCTGGACGTGGCGGAAACCATGTTCCGCTACGGGGCCGGCGCGCTGGAGGTGGAGACGAGCATCATTGCGGTCACGGCGGCGTTCGGCCTCAGCGACATCGACGTGGACATCACCAACCAGTCCGTGCTGATCAACTACGCCAAACCGGACACCGTGCCGATCACCGTGATGCGCGTGGTGCGTTCCTGGACCAACAACTACGCCGGCCTGTCCCTGGTGCATGAGCTGGTCACCGACATCGTCAACGGTGGCGTAGGCCGCAGCGAAGCCAAGGAGCGGCTGCAGGAAATAACCTCCCGACCCAAGCCCTTCCCGCGCTGGATGGCGATCGGCGCCGGCGGCGTTTTCGCCGGAGCCATCGTTGCCTTCCTCGGCGGCAGCATTTTCGCTGCCCTCGTGGGCAGCATCTCCACCCTGCTGATGGGTTTGGTGGGGAAGAAGCTGAGCAAGTGGCGGATGCCGGACTTCTTCATCACCGGCATCGGCGCTTGCCTGGCCACGGTGATGGCGCTGCTGTTCTGGGCCCTGCACGTTCCGTTGAGCCCCTCGCTGGTGATCGCAGGCGGCATCCTGTTCCTGCTGCCCACCGGGCGTTTAGTCTCAGCCACGCAGGACGCCATCAACGGCTTCCCGGTCACCGCTTCCGGGCGCTACCTCTCCGCCTTCTTCACCTTCGCCGCGATTGCCGCGGGCGTCGCGGTGGGGCTGGTGGGAGGCACCATGGCCGGCATCAGCCTGCCTGAAGTCTTTGTGCAAGGCGAGGGAAACTACCCCTATGTGGTGCGGGCGCTCCTGCTGGTGGTGGCGACGATGGCCATCTGCATGACCGAGCAGACCAAACTGAACATGCTGCTGCCCACGGCCGCCGTGGGCCTGGCGGGGCTGCTGATCTACGACTTCGTGTTGTGGGCAGGAATCGGGGACCGGATCGCGCCGGCCGTCGGCGCCGTGGTGATCGGTTTCCTGGGCCGCATTGTCGGCCTGCGGATGGGCTCGCCGCAGCTGGTGGTGGCCGTCCCCGCAGTGCTGTTCCTGCTGCCTGGCCTGTCTGTGTTCCGGTCCATCTTCGAACTGACCGTCAACTCGGAGGCGCCGTTCAATGGCATTCTGGGGCTGTTCGGTGCGCTGACAGTGATCCTGGCGATCGCCGGCGGCGCGGTGCTGGGCGACAACTTGGCCCGCCCGTTCACCAAGGGACTGGGATCGAACGAAAGCCGGCGGGCCCGCCGCCGGTAGGGCACACGGGTGCCGGCGGGGGCGCTCGGGTAAGGACGGGGCAGGCCGGGGGCCGCCAGCGCGGGCCGGATCAGGCCTGGGGATCGTTGCGGAAGGGCGCCGGGGTGGGCCGGATCAGGCCCGTTCGTTCTCCGGGAAGATCTGCCCCACCTCGGTGCGCTTCTCAGCTTGGAAAGCGTCTTCGGCCCGGCCGTAGGCCCAGTAGCCGGAGATCGAGACCTGATCGCGGGACAGCCCGTGGTCCTTGAACAGCACGTCGCGCAGCGACTTCACCTCGCCGCGCTCACCATGGACGAAGGCATCCACTCGGCCCTCGGACCATTCCAAGGCGGAGATAGCGTCACGCAGCATGGTTGCGGTCCCGGGCGTCTGTCCGTGGCGGAACAACCAGTGGATCTTCAGGCCGGCCGGGGTTTCCAGTTCCTGGACGTCGTCCTCGGAATCCACTTCCAGGAAGGCATGGCCACGGGCATCCGGAGCCAAGGCCTCGATGGCCGCCGCAATGGCGGGGAGTGCCGAATCGTCGCCGGCAAGCAGGTACCAGTCGGCGTCGGGGTCGGGCCGGTAGGCTCCGCCGGGGCCGTTGAACATCATCCAGTCGCCCGGCTTGGCCCGCGCAGCCCAGGGTCCGGCGAGGCCTTCCTCGCCATGGACCACAAAGTCGACCACGAGTTCGCGCGTCTCGCGGTCGACTCGCCGAACTGTGTAGGTGCGGGTGACGGGCAGCTTGTCCGCCGGCAGCGTTTCCTTGAGCTCCGCCACATTGACCGGGAGCTCCACGTTCAGGGACGGATCCAGGAAGAAAATCTTGATGTACGGGTCCGTCGCCTCCTTCGCTGCATACCTCTGGGCAAACGAATCAAAGGCGTCCCCGCTGGCATACACGCGGACCATGTGCTTTGAGAGCCACTCCGTGCGCGTCACCTGAAGGTTGGTCTGCACCCGTGGCGGCCGGCCGCTCCGTCCGGGGCGGGCGGGGGCTGCTGCCGGTTGCGTCTGCATAGGGGTACTACTCCTGACAAAGGGTAACTACTAGTTAGGCCAACCTAACTCACGGTCAAGGGATTCCCAATTTGTTGGCGTGAAAGGTCACATTGGCCGGGAAGCGCGGCCGCTGGTCGTGGAACTTCGGGCTTCTGCTGTCCACCAGCTGCCGGATCTCTCCACGTTCGGCAGTTGCTGTCCATGTTCAGCAGGAACTGTCCACGTCTTGGCGAGACGCGAGCTCCTGACCTGCGGCGATGCCGAACGTCGGTGCAAAACGTGGACCGCGACGCGGTGATGGGCAGGGAAAAACGTGGACCTCGACGCGGTGCGCGGAACGGCCGGGCAAACGTGGACCTCGACGCGGGGCGCGGAACGGCCGGGCAAAACGTGGACACAGACGGAGCTGGGCTGCGATGGGCCGGAAAAAAGGTGGACCTCGCCTCAACTCAGCAGCGCGCGCTGCCGCGTCGCCACCGTTCAGCGCAGCGCCCACTCCACGGGCTCGGCGTGCTGGGCGGCCAGCAGTTCGTTGACCCGGCTGAAGGGCCGCGAGCCGAAGAACCCGCGGGATGCGGACAGCGGGCTGGGGTGAGCGGTCTCGATCCGCGGTACGTGTTCCAGCACCGGCGCCAGTTGCTGGGCTTCCCGGCCCCAAAGCAGCGCCACCAGCGGGCCGCCGCGCTGGGCCAGCGCCCGCACCGCCAGTTCGGTGATTTGCTCCCAGCCCTTGTTCCGGTGCGAGCCGGCCTTGCCTACTTCAACGGTCAGGCAGCGGTTGAGCAGCAGCACGCCCTGGTCGCTCCACGCGCTCAGGTCTCCGTGCTGCGGCGGCCGGAAACCCAGATCCATCTGAAGTTCCTTGTAGATGTTGGCCAGGCTGCGCGGCAGCGGCCGGACATGCCGTTCCACCGCGAACGACAAGCCGATGGAGTGTCCCGGCGTTGGGTACGGGTCCTGGCCGACGATCAGCACCTTGACCTTGGACAGCGGCCGCTGGAATGCCCGCAACACGTTCCCCGGCGCGGGCAGCAGGGTCTTGCCGGCGGCGCGCTCGCCGTCCAAGTAGGAGGCAAGGTCCCAGAGCATCGGTTCGGCCGGCGCCAGCACCTCGGCCCACTCGGGGTGAATCACGCCCGCAAGCTCCTGCGGTGCGGCGAACGGATACGGGGCGCGAAAGTCCGCGGCAGGCGGGTGGGCAGGCAGCGGAAAGAGGGCACCGTCGTCGTAGTTCACCGTTCTATCTTTGCGGATATTGCCCGCCGGCCGGCAATCAGGCCCGACTGAAGGGGAGTGGATGAAGTAAGCGGGGGTGTGAATGACAGGCCTGTGATTCGCCCTTATCATGGAGGAAGTATTGATTGCCGTCGGCAAGTACTAGGAAGAGCAGGTGTGTTGTGGCAGGTTCGGCCGAGGCCAGCGCGTTTTCACCCGAGGCCGAGGTTGACGACGCCAGCCCGCTGAGCGAGCGCGACCAGCGGATGCTGGCGCTGGAGCGGCAGTGGTGGAAGTACGCCGGCGCCAAGGAACAGGCCATCCGCGAACTGTTCGACATGTCCGCCACGCATTACTACCAGATCCTCAATGCGCTGATCGACACCGAGGATGCGCTGGCGCACGATCCGATGCTGGTGAAGAGATTGCGTAGACTACGTACGTCCCGCCAGCGCGCGCGCACTGCTCGCCGGCTGGGCACCGACGCCTAACTCCGGGCACGCCCGGGAGGCGGTTCCCGATACTCCACCACCAAGGATGCAGCACCGCGATGACCAAGTACCCCCGGGATGAGTTCGACCAGGTCCCTGAAACTTCAGACCGCCACGGTGTGCATCGCGCCCGCATGGCGACGCCGAAGTCCAACGGCCTCGGCCTGATCATCCTGGCCGCTGTCCTGGCGCTGGCGGTCGGAGCCTTGTCCTTCTTCGTGCTGCCGCTGCTGGGGACCGGAGGACCTTCCACCCCGGTTGCCGGACCAACCAGCACTCCCGCCGCAACAGCCTCGGCATCGCCCTCGGCAACGGAGCAGGAAACCGAAAGCGCTGAAGCGGAAGCCACCACGGAGCCGAGCGACGAGGCCACGCCGGAGCCCACCGAAGAGGCAACCGATGAACCCACCGAAGAGGCCGCGGCGGTCAACAAGCAGGATCCGGTGATGATCCTCAACGGTGCCGGCGTGTCCGGGCTGGCCGGCACGGTATCGCAGAGGGTGCAGAACGACGGCTGGACCATAGCCGTGGTGGACAACTGGGGCGGCGCACCGCTGGCCGGATCGGTGATCTTCTACAACCCGGGCCAGGAAGCCAACGCCCAGGCCCTCGGGGAACTGCTCGGCATTACCGACCTGCAGGAAAACGGCGACGTCTCGCAGTACGTCACCGTGGCGCTCGGCCCGGGCTACCACTAGGCGCCCGCACCCCTTTTTGAGGATTTCGGTTACACCTCAATAACATTAAGTGTGCCTGAGGTCACTTTCTGCTCCTTGCGTAGATAGGGTGAGACCACCTTGCCGCTGAACCGTCTGCGGCAGAGGCGGAACTACTGAGTATGGAGAACACTATGGCGCTGGGAACCGTCAAATGGTTCAATGCGGAAAAGGGCTACGGCTTCATTACCGTGGACGAAGAAAATTCCGATGTATTTGTCCACTGGTCCGCAATTCAAATGGATGGTTACCGTTCCCTGGATGAAGGGCAGCGCGTGGAATTCCAGATCGGCCAGGGCCAAAAGGGTCCGCAGGCCGAAGAAGTCCGGGTCGCTCCTTAGCAGGACATTAACGACGACGGCGGTGAAGGCTCGGTTGCCTCCACCGCCTTTTTCGCCGGGCTGGCTCAGCAGTGGATGATCCGTGCTGCGTAGTGAATGGGACGCGCTGCGCAGCGCCGCGGATGCCGCACCGCGTGGCGGCTTCGTGACGTGAGCGGGCGGGCTACTCTTTCAGCGGCACGCCGCGGGCGTCGCGCTTAAACGGCTCCGCCCCGACCAGGATCATGATGCCTTCGATGAAGCCCCACACGGCGCCGACGCCGAAGGTCAGGAACGTGACCACGATCTGCAGCACGCCGATGCCGACGTGGCCGAGGTAGAAGCGGTGGACACCGAGGCCGCCCAGCAGGATGCCCAGGAGGCCGCCGACCAGACGCGACTTCTGCTCCGGGTAGTAGTAGCCCGGCGGAGTTCCGTAATACTGCTGCTGGCCGAGGGGCTGACCTGGCTGGCCGTACTGTCCCGGCTGACCAGGCTGGCCGTACTGACCCGGCTGCCCCGGCTGGCCGTAGGGCTGACCAGGCTGGGGCGGATACTGCTGGCCGGAAGCGCCAAAGGGCGGCTGGGCGGGAGTGCCTTGCTGTTGTCCGGACGCGCCGAAGGGCGGCTGGCCAGAGGACTGTCCGGCGGGGCCGCCGTGCGGCGGCTGCCCGAGCGGCCTCGTCGGGTTGGCTCCCGTTCCCAAGGGCTCGGTGGGGTTGCTGGCGTTCTTCTCGTCGCCTGATGCAGTCATGGTTTCTCCGACCTTGCCCGTTGCCGGGCTGCTAAAAGCTGGTTTCTCTTACTGCCAATCTACGCGCGAGGCCCCGGCCGTATCCATGGGGGTCCACCCTGATTGTTTGCCCGGGGTCGGTCAGGGTGATTCGCCCTCCGCGAAGCTGAGCGATCGGTCCGCCCAACAGGTTGCACTCGGCACCGTCGAGTGCTAATTATTGAGTTAGCACTCTCGCGGGCCGACTGCTAAGAAGTCGCCGTGGGGAGTGAAACCCGCCACCTGTAGTGAGGTGAGCGGCGCGGCGTACCGAATTCGCCGTCGTCGTGAGCCGTCCGTCGCGGGCACCGCAGGTGGCCAGCAGCCGTCAAAAGCTGCGTCCAGTGTCTATTGTCCAGAAGGGACGTAAGCCGCTATGGCAAAGATCATTGCATTTGACGAAGAGGCCCGCCGCGGCCTCGAGCGCGGACTGAACATCCTCGCCGACGCCGTAAAGGTAACCCTCGGCCCGCGTGGCCGCAACGTCGTGCTCGAGAAGAAGTGGGGCGCCCCCACGATCACCAACGATGGTGTTTCCATCGCCAAGGAGATCGAGCTGGACGACCCGTACGAGAAGATCGGCGCAGAGCTGGTCAAGGAGGTCGCCAAGAAGACCGACGACGTCGCCGGTGACGGTACCACCACCGCGACCGTTCTGGCCCAGGCCCTGGTCAAGGAAGGCCTGCGCAACGTTGCTGCCGGCGCCGACCCGTTGAGCCTGAAGCGCGGCATCGAGAAGGCTGTTGACGCTGTCACCGCCGAGCTGATCGCCTCCGCCAAGGAAATCGAGACCAAGGAACAGATCGCCGCCACCGCGTCCATCTCCGCCGGAGATCCGCAGATCGGTGAGCTGATCGCCGAGGCCCTGGACAAGGTCGGCAAGGAAGGCGTCGTCACCGTCGAGGAGTCGAACACCTTCGGCCTGGAGCTCGAGCTCACCGAGGGCATGCGCTTCGACAAGGGCTACCTGTCGGCGTATTTCGTCACCGACGCCGAGCGCCAGGAGACGGTCCTTGAGGATGCGTACATCCTGATCGTCAACTCCAAGATCTCCAACGTGAAGGACCTGGTTGGCATCCTGGAGAAGGTCATGCAGTCCGGCAAGCCGCTGCTGATCATCGCCGAGGACGTCGAGGCTGAGGCCCTGGCCACCCTGATCGTGAACAAGATGCGTGGCACCTTCAAGTCCGTGGCCGTGAAGGCTCCGGGCTTCGGCGACCGCCGCAAGGCCATGCTGGCCGACATCGCCATCCTGACCGGCGGCCAGGTCATCGCCGAAGAGGTCGGCCTCAAGCTGGAGAACGCCACCCTGGACCTGCTGGGCCAGGCCCGCAAGGTGGTTGTCACCAAGGACGAGACCACCATCGTCGAAGGTGCCGGCGAAGCCGACGCCATCGCCGGCCGCGTCAACCAGATCCGCGCCGAGATCGACAACTCCGATTCCGACTACGACCGCGAGAAGCTGCAGGAGCGCCTGGCCAAGCTGGCCGGCGGCGTGGCAGTCATCAAGGCCGGTGCCGCAACCGAGGTTGAGCTCAAGGAACGCAAGCACCGCATTGAGGACGCCGTCCGCAACGCGAAGGCTGCCGTTGAGGAAGGTATCGTCGCCGGCGGCGGCGTGGCCCTGATCCAGGCCGGCGCCAAGGCATTCGCCAACCTCAGCCTCGAGGGCGACGAAGCAACCGGCGCCAACATCGTCAAGGTTGCCATCGACGCTCCGCTGAAGCAGATCGCCCTCAACGCCGGCATGGAGCCGGGCGTTGTGGCGGACAAGGTCCGGGGTCTGGCCGACGGCCACGGCCTGAACGCCGCCACCGGCGTCTACGAGGACCTGCTGGCTGCCGGCGTCAACGACCCGGTCAAGGTGACCCGCTCTGCCCTGCAGAACGCGGCCTCCATCGCCGGTCTGTTCCTGACCACAGAAGCCGTTGTCGCCGACAAGCCGGAAAAGGCCGCTCCGGCCATGCCGGGTGGCGACGAGATGGGCGGCATGGGCGGCTTCTAAGCTTCCCTGCACCTACCTCGGCCTGGTCAACAGGCCATGGTTACGCGAGGCGCGGTTCCCAGCACGGGAGCCGCGCCTTGCGGCTTTAACTCCTGTCCGCGCGCAGCCAGTCCGGGCCATCGGACTGCCAGGCATCCAGCTCCGCGGAGAGGTTCCGTTTGGCGCTTTCCAGCCACTTCTCCCGCGCTGCAGGTGTCCGGTACAGCGGGTCCAGTTCCAGCAGCCGGCGGACGACGGCGGTGCGTCCTGTGGCGAAGTCGGCGTCGGCCACGTGGGCATAGTCTTGGCGGACGTTGCGGACATAGCTGCGGTACTCCGCCGGCGCTCCGCCGAGGACGGCCAGATCGGCATCGCACAACAGCGCCCCGGACTCGTCCTGCGGGCCGGGGGAGTGTCCCGCCGTGAGCAGGACCAGCCGGACCACTTCGGCCGTCTCGTCAGGGCCGACGCCCGCGGTCGGCAGGCTGGCAGCGGCCAGGTCCGCCGAATCCTGTTCATCCTGGCCGGCCCGGCCGTTGTAGACCGCGTCGTGGAACCAGGCCGCCAGCCACACTGCGCGCTGCCGGAGCCCGGAGCCCACGGCCGGCGCGAGCTGCCCCAGCGCTTCCAGGACTGCCAGCAGATGGCCCGGGCCGTGGTAGTGGCGGTGCGGCTCCGCCCAGCGCTCCAGCAGCTCGCGGCCCAGATCCTCCTGCCCGGGCAGCAACTCGTTCCACCGCCGCAGCAGTACGCGCCGCAGTTTTTCCGGGCGCTGCCGGGCCGGGACCCGGAGCCCGCTGGCCTGCAGCCGGCGGGTCAGCTCGCCGGCGCTGACCTCGACTGCTCCCAACTCGACCAGTTCGCGGTAGCGGCTGACCGGCACGTCGTAATGGTCCCGGTCGAAGGCACGCTCGCGGATTTCGGCCGCCGCGGCGAAGCGGTGCAGTTCGGCCAGCGAGCTGTCCGAGACGAGGTGCGAGAAGTGCGTGCCGTGGGCCGGCCAGAGCGGAGGATCGATAAGTATTGCCACCTGCCCAGCCTAGGGCCAGGAATGTCGGCCGGATCTGAAAAGATGGAAATCATGACTATCACTGCTGCCGCTGACGGCTCCGCCCTCGGCAATCCCGGACCGGCCGGCTGGGCTTGGTACATCGACGACACGGCGTGGGCTGCCGGCGGCTGGCCGCACGGCACCAACAACCAAGGCGAGCTGATGGCCGTGCTGGATCTGTTCCGGTCAACCGCGCACGTGCCCCAGGAGCACCTGCGCGTGCTGTGCGACAGCCAGTACGTGATCAACTGCGTGACCAAGTGGATGCCGGGCTGGAAACGGCGCGGCTGGAAGAAAGCCGACGGGAAGCCGGTGCTGAACGTCGACTTGCTCAAGGACATCGACTCGGTGATCAAGGGGCGCAGCTACGAGTTCGAATGGGTCAAGGGCCATGCCGGCCACCCGCTGAACGAGGCCGCCGACGAACGGGCCCGCGCAGTGGCCGTGGCCTTCCAGAACGGGACCGGTGCACCGGCTGGTCCGGGGTTCCCGGGCGGGCCGGGCACCTCTGGCAGCGCAGTCCTGGGAGCTGCGTCGGCCGGCGCAGCCGGCGCCGGAACAAGCCCGGCGGTCCGCCCGGCAGCGGCACCCCTTCCTGCCCGGAACGGGGCACGGCCGGCACCGGCAATGACGCCCGAGCCCGATCTGTTCTCCGAACTGGAGGACTTCGCCAGCGACGATGCGGCCGAGGGCTCGCCGGAAGAGCTGGTGGTCCGGTTGGAACAGCAACTTCTCAGCCCCGTGGTCCGCGCAGACTACGGCCGGCTGGCTGTGCTGCTGCATCCTGACTTCGCCGAGATCGGCGAGGCCGGCCGGATGTGGACGCGGGACGCCATGATCAGCGAACTCCAGGAGAGCCCTGAGCTGGATGCCTCGCTGGAGGTCTTCGCCGTCGAACGGCTCGGCGAAGACAGCATCCTGCTGACCTACCGCAGTATCCGCCGCGAGGGGTCCGCCCTGCGCAGTTCGCTCTGGCTGCGGGACGGCCAGCAGTGGCGCCTGCGCTTCCACCAGGGCACCCCCGAACAGGGCTGAGCGGGCGCGCCCGCGCCCGGCCAAACAGCGTTCAGGCCAGGAACATCCGGGCGTTGGCTTCCTCCGCCTGCAGGTACTGCTGCGAGGCGTGGGACAGCGCCGCGTTGATGCTGGCCAAGGATTCCTCCACCCTCAGCTGGGTGGCTCGCCAGTCCGTCACCAACTGCTGGAAGTTCGCTGCCGCCGCACCGGTCCAGAGGGACTCCAACTCGCGCAGTCCGGACTGCATGGTGTTCACCTCCGCCTGCAGCCGCCCGATGGTGCCCTGCACCGCCATGCTCTTGGCGGCGAGGGCCTCGCTGTCTACTTGGAATACGGCCATGATGTCCTCCGCTGGGGGTGTACCTATCCGACACCGTTCAGGCTAGACAGCGGCGGAAGCTGCAGCGAGGCTCCAGCAGTCGGTTGTGGATAACCGGAGTGCTAGGGGAGGGGCGTGGAGGACTAGCTGAGGTCGAAGGGCTCGTCCTCGTCCGCCTGCGGATGGTAGGGGATCCTGATGGACATGGTGGCGCCACCGCCCGGCGTCTCCGTCAGCCGGACCGTACCGTCGTGCTGGGCCACTAGGGCTGCCACAATGGCCAAGCCCAATCCTGTCCCGCCGGTTTCGCGGTGGCGGGAGGTGTCCGCCCGGTAAAAGCGTTCGAACACCTGCGCCGCCTCATCTTCGGAGATGCCGGGACCATGGTCGCGGATCTCGAGGACGGAATCCAACCGGTCGTCGATCACCGGTTGGACGCCGACGGCGATCTCCAGCGGCGAACCCTCCGGCGTGTACCGCAGGGCGTTGGTGACCAGGTTGGCCACCACTTGGCGCAGCCGGGCTTCGTCGCCGAGGATGGGCGCCGGACGCGGCGCCCCGCCGTCGAGCCCCACCACGGTAATCGCCCGGTCCGGTGCGCTGGCCCGCGCGTCCAAGGCGGCATCGTTGCCGAGCATCAGAAGGTCCAGTGGTTTGGCTTCGAGGGGACGCTGTTCGTCCACCCTCGCCAGCGTCAGCAGGTCATCCACCAACTGGCCCATACGCTTGGCTTCGCTTTCGATCCGGCCCATCGCGGCGCCGACGTCTTCCGGCGACTGCAGCGCACCGTGCCGGTACAGCTCCGAAAAGCCGCGGATGGTGACCAGCGGGGTGCGCAGCTCGTGCGAGGCATCCTGGACGAAGCGGCGCATCCGCTGCTCGGACGCGGTACGCGAGGCGAAGGCCGTTTCGATGTGGGCGAGCATGGCATTCAACGAACTGGCGAGCCGGCCGACCTCGGAAGCGGGGTTGACCACCTCGACGCGGCGCGAGAGGTCGCCGGCGGCAATGGCTGCGGCTGTTTTGTCCACCCGGCTCAGGGGCTGGAAGGACCGGGTCACCGCCAGCCACGCAATGCCGATGGCCGCAACCGTGGACGAGACGCCGATCAGAAGCGTGCTCACCGAAACCTTGTTGAAGGTGTCGTTCACCTCCTTGTAGCTCACCGCTATTGCGACTGAACCGGCGCGATTTTGCAGTGGCGTCAACGACACCCGCCAGCCGTCGCTGTCCCGCTTGGTCCCCGGCACATAGAAGTCTTTGCCTTGGACGGCGGCCGCCTCGTCCGGAGTAATGGGCGGCAGGTCGGGGCGGTCGCCGACGGGGTTGGTATCGATGCTGATCTGGCCGTCGCGTGACAGCAAAGCGCCGTAGTACCTCTCCGAGTACGAGGTCTCGGTGGGGTTAGTCGCCTGGCGGATCAGGAAGGAGGAGATGGCTTGACGGTTCTTGGCCAAGTCGTTGTCCAGTTGCTTCACCAGCGTGTCATGCAGCAGGGTCAGGGTGAGCACCGAAATGATCGTCAGGGTGGCGACCATGAGCACACCCATAATCAGGACCAGTTGCGACCGCAGGGATGCTGACCTCCAGCGTTCAACCATCGATCAACGGCGGTCGGCCGTACGCAGCAGGTAGCCCACGCCGCGCTTGGTCTGGATCAGCGGCGGCGTGTCCGGATTCGTGTCGATCTTCCGCCGCAGATAGGAGATATAGGATTCGACGATTGAGGCGTCTCCGTTGAAGTCGTACTCCCAAACATGGTCCAGGATCTGCGCCTTGGACAGCACGCGGTTCGGGTTCAGCATCAGGTAGCGCAGCAGTTTGAACTCGGTGGGGGAGAGATCGATGACTTCGCCGCCGCGGCGGACTTCGTGCGCGTCGTCGTCAAGCGCCAAGTCATCCACCTGGATGACCGCGTCGTCTTCCAGCAAAGGCCGGGTGCGGCGGAGCACAGCCCGGATGCGGGCCACCACTTCGTCCAGGCTGAAAGGCTTGGTCACGTAGTCGTCGCCGCCCACCGTCAGGCCGGTGACCTTGTCTTCGGTCTCGTCCCGGGCGGTCAGGAAGACCACCGGAAAATGGCGGCCGGAGGCCCGGAGCTTGCGGGTCACGGTGAAGCCGTCCATGTCCGGAAGCATGACATCAAGCACGGCCAAATCGGGCATATGTGCTTCGGCGGCGTCCAACGCCTCGCGGCCATTGGCGGCAGCCACTACCTCAAAACCGGCGAACCGCAGCGAAGTCGACAGCAGTTCCCGGATGTTCGGCTCGTCGTCGACGACCAGCAGTTTGGCTTCGGGCTCAGGCTTTTTCACGTTCCCAGTGTGCTCCCGGTTTCTGGGAGTTTGCTGAATGGATGCTGCAGGCAATCATGGCCTGCGCTGACGGCCGGCCCCACAGTTAATCGAGGCGGCTGCACAGCTCCACCAGTGCAAGCATGCCCCGCCGGACTCCTGCCGATAGGTGCCCGGGCCTCACCGTGGCGTCGGGGCCCATTTGCAAAAAAGTTACCCCTGCAGCACGTCCTTGGCGTCCTTGATGGTGTAGGCGTAGCCCTGCTCGGCCAGGAATCGCTGCCGCTTGGCGGCGAAGTCCTGGTCCAGCGTGTCCCGCGCAACCACGGTGTAGAACCGCGCGGACCGGCCGTCCGCCTTGGGCCGCAGCAACCGGCCCAGTCGCTGGGCTTCCTCCTGCCGGGAACCGAACGATCCGGACACCTGGATGGCCACGGTGGCTTCGGGCAGGTCGATGGAGAAGTTGGCCACCTTGGAGACCACCAGCGTCTGCAGCACGCCGCGGCGGAACGCGTCGAACAGCCGCTGCCGTTCCTTGACCGAGGTGCTGCCCTTGATCACCGGCGCGTCCAGATGCTCGGCGATCTCGTCCAACTGGTCGATGTACTGTCCGATCACCAGCAGCTGTTCGCCCTCGTGCGCCTTCACCAAGGCATCCACCACCGGTGTTTTGGTCGGGGAGGTGGCGCACAGCCGGTACTTGTCCCCGTCGTCGGCCATGGCGTACGCCACCCGCTCGTCCCGCGGCAGATCCACCCGGACTTCCACACAGTCGGCCGGAGCAATGTAGCCCTGCGCCTCGATGTCCTTCCACGGGGCGTCGTAGCGTTTGGGCCCGATCAGCGAGAACACTTCGCCCTCGCGGCCGTCCTCGCGCACCAATGTGGCGGTCAGCCCCAGCCGCCGCCGTGCCTGCAGGTCTGCCGTCATCCGGAACATCGGGGCGGGCAGCAGATGCACCTCGTCGTAGATGATCAGGCCCCAGTCGTTGGCATCCAGCAGCTCCAGGTGCGGGTACAGCCCGCCGCGGCGCATGGTCAGCACCTGGTAGGTGGCAATGGTGACCGGCCGGATTTCCTTGACCGAGCCGGAGTATTCACCCACCTCCTCGGCGGTCAGCGAGGTCCGCCGGACCAGCTCGTCCTTCCACTGCCGTGCGGCGACGGTGTTGGTCACCAGGATCAGCGTGGTGGTGGAACTGGTGGCCATTGCCGCAGCGCCCACCAGCGTTTTGCCGGCCCCGCAGGGCAGCACCACCACGCCGGATCCGCCGGCCCAGAAGTTCTCCACGGCCAGCCGCTGGTAGGGCCGCATCTGCCAACCGCCCGGCTCCGTGGATTCGGCCAGCGCGATCGGATGCGGCCTGCCGTCGACGTAGCCGGCCAGGTCCTCCGCGGGCCAGCCGAGCTTGAGCAGCAGCTGCTTGAGCTGCCCGCGCTGGGAGGAATGCACCACCGTGGTCTCGGCGTCAATCCGCGGACCCAGCAACGGCTGGATCTTCTTGGCGTGCATGACTTCTTCGAGGACCGGGTAGTCGGTGGTGCGCAACACCAGGCCATGCTGGGGATCCTTCTCCAGCCGCAGCCGCCCGTACCGGGACATGGTCTCCTCAATGTCCACCAGCAGCGCGTGCGGCACCGGGAAGCGCGAGTAGTTCAGCAGCGTGTCCAGCACCTGTTCGGCATCCAGGCCGGCGGCGCGGGCGTTCCACAGTCCCAGCGGGGTGATCCGGTAGGAATGCATATGCTCCGGTGCCCGCTCCAGTTCCGCGAACGCGGCGATGGCATGCCGGGCCTCGTTCGCCTGCTCATGGTCCACCTCCAGCAGGATGGTCTTGTCGCTCTGGACGATCAAGGGTCCGTCGGCCACTCAGCTGCCCTCCAGTAGTTCAATGTCCATCACCCGGTGGATGGACACGGTGCGTTCACTCTCGCGGTCGGGATCGAACACGCGAAGCCGGCCGCCGCTGACGGACAGCGGCAGCATGACCTGCCGTCGGTGGTTGCCGTCCGGCTCCACAATCCCGATCCGCACCCGCTGCTTCAACCGGATGGCGGTCCGCAGCGTCTCCAGCGTCAGCAGCGGCCCCGCCTCGGCGGCCGGCCGGGCCGGAATTCCGGTGCTCCGTAGCGCCGCGAGTTGGGCGTCGGTCGCTTCGGCGGTGAGTTCCCATGGATTAATCTTCACCGGGAACGACGACGGCGCCCGGCCGGCTTTCGCCGTCGCGGCACCGTCCGCCGGGGTGCCGTCCGCAGGGATACCGCCGCCGCCGCGGGTACCGCCGCCGGTGCCCGTCGCGCCGCCCAGCACCACGCCGTCGTCGGCCTCCGGCGCCGGCGCATAGCCAAGCTGGCGCAGCGAGGCGAGCAGCTCGCGGGCAGCGGTGCGCGAAACCGCCACCGTGGGGGACAGCCGGCGCAGGCCCAGGCGGGCGGTGCGCGGGTCGGCGAGCAGGTCCGTCAGCGTGTCCTCGTCGTCGCTGCGCAGGAAGCTGGCGGCCGCGCCGAGCCGCAGCGCACCGTGCCGGGACGCGGTGTCCTCCACCAGGTACTCCAGCGGCTGCGGCACGCCGGTGGCCGAGTGGCGGTTCAGAAAGCCGAGGATGCCGGTTGCATCGCGCCCGGCGTCCAGCGCATGCCGGATGCTGTCCGCTGAGAACCGGTAGATGGTGGCCGGCCCTTGGCCTTCGGCGGTGGACAGCAGGGACAGCTCGGCGGCGATGTCCGGCGCCAGGTAGCCGGGAGCCACCGCCGTCAGGTCCGCCTGCAGCACGAATTCGACCAGCGGTTCCGGCAGTTGATCCGCCAGCAGTTCGGCGGCATCGGCGAGCCTGTCCTGCGCCAGCGCGCGTCCCAACCCGGTCAGCGCGCCGGACCCCAGGAGCCCCAGCCGCGCCGCCTCGGCAAGGATGCCCGGCACCAGCCGCTCAAACCGCCGTTGCTGGCGCGGCCGGCGCCAGACCAAGTAGCCGGTGACCGCGTCCGGCGAGGGGGCAGGGGTGCTGCCGGTTGCGGCGGAGTCCGGCGCGGCGTCCGGTGCGACGGTTGGCCCGGCGGCGCCCTTGGCGGGAGCCGCCGGGGTGCACAGTTCGTCCAGCGCCTCCAGCACGCGGCGCCGGACGGTCGGCGCATCGGGACGGGACGCTTCGGCGGCCAACGCATTAATGACGGTGTCCGACGGCGTCCTGCCGCCCACCAGCGAGGGCGCGCGGTCCAGCTGCAGCCAGGCCGACACGAGCAGCAGCCACTGGTCCTGGCGCGCCAAGGAGCCGAACATCGCGTCGGCATGGACCACCCAGCGGGAAGTATCGACGTCCAGGATGAGCAGTCCGGCGGCGGCGGCGAGCTCCAGCAGCCAACTGGTCTCGTCCGGTTCGATCCGCAGGGTGTCCGCCAGCCGGCGGACTTCGCGGACGCCCACACCGCCTGCGCGCAGCGTAGCAACCGGACTCCGGCGGACCTGGACCAGCAGCTCGGCCACCAGCCGCAGCGTCTCGGCCGCGGCGGAGAAGGCCGCGTTGTCGCGCAAGGAATTCCGGACCTGCCCGGCGGCCAGCGCGGGCGGCAGGGTGTGCCACGGATCGGCCACTGCGCCGCCGCGTACCGCCAGGCCGGCCGGCCAGGGGAGTTCCACGTGCGACGCGTCGATGGGAACCAGCAGCCCGTGCGCTGCCAGCCAATCGATCGGTGACGTCGCCTCGCCGGGGCTGGAGCCGGCCAGCGGGTGCGGCAGCGCGCCGAGCGGGGAACGGCGGAATTTCCCGAGCAGCTCGTCGGTGTGCTCCGGTGCCTGGGCCATCAGTGCCGGCCAGGTCCGCGGGTCGGCCAGCCAGCCGTCGAGGGCAGCGGCCGCCCGGGCTGCCGCTGTGCCGGCGCGTTCGTCCCCATCTGGCTCGGGGATGATGGCCGGCAGCTCATAGCCGGCCTCATTCAGCAGCGGCACCGTGCGGACCAGATGGTCCGCGGCCACCGTGCCGGCGGCGGCCAAAGCGGCGTAGCTGCGGCCCAGGCCGGCCGGATACGGTCCCAGCGCTTCGGCCAGGCTGGCCACCGGGAGGTAGGCCGGGGGCAGCGGGAGGCCCCCGCCGTCGTCGGCCGGAAAAGCATGGTTGTCAGATGAGGGCAGTTCCACGCGCACCAGCAGCGCGAGGTCCCGCAGGCGGTCCAGATACGAGTCCAGATCCTGCCGGACGGGTGAGTCCGCCTGCGGCACCAGCAGGGGCCGAAGGGAGCGGGCGTCGGCGGCGCGGCCGGCATCAACATCGGTGCTGAGCACCACTGCCTCAAGCACTTCCAGCTCAGGCCGGGAGAGGTTCTCCAGCACCCGCTGG
This sequence comes from Arthrobacter sp. Dra40, assembly GCF_059091905.1. Classification (NCBI taxonomy): domain Bacteria; kingdom Bacillati; phylum Actinomycetota; class Actinomycetes; order Micrococcales; family Micrococcaceae; genus Arthrobacter; species Arthrobacter sp. Dra40. The sequence goes on along the minus strand of NZ_JBNHHB010000023.1, from coordinate 23,118 downwards.
AGGCTGATCCGGGTACAGGCCCGGGCGGCTAGCGCGGAAAAGTCCGGGACGGGCGGCAGGCAGAGGTCCGGCCGGGCGCTGAACAGCTGGCGCAGCTCGGCGTCGCTGCGGGCGGCCAACTGGCCGGCCAAGGCACGGATGGAGGACACCGGATTAACGTTACCCCGCAGCACTGCGGCCGACGCCGCCGGCGGCGAACCGCCTCCACCGGCTCCGGCGGTGCGGCTAGCTGCTGCGGCGGCGCCGGATGCTGCCGGCCAGCAGCACTACCATCAACACGAAGGCGATAGGGAAGCAGAACCACGCCAGCCCCATGAAACCGGTCCACACCGTGGTTCCGGTCATGGCGCCTGCCAGAACGACGCCCAGGCTGCCCAACCCTGCCAGCAGTAGAACGACGGCCGAAAAGACCAGCACGCGGTGCAGCGCACCCGACTCGGCGGGGCGGGGCGCGTTCTGGGCGGGGACGGTTCCGGACATGGCACCAGATTAACGCCCGGCCGTGCCGCGGCCCAATCCCGCCCACAAGCCGGCAGCGGAAACGGCCGCGGACCGCACTCCGCCGTCGGCGGAACAAGCTAATCTAGAGACAGACTTTCCCCGCCACGCCGCGGCCGCACCTGCGGCCGGTGTACTGCCGGCGGGGCACATGGTAAGAACGCAGCAGCGGGCGGTACCGCCGCAACATTAAGCAGAACGAGGTAAGCAAAGTGCCCATCGGCAAAGTCAAGTGGTTCGACACGGAAAAAGGCTTCGGGTTCCTGGCCAGCGAAGACGGCCAGGAAGTGTTCCTGCATGCTTCTGCGCTGCCGGCCGGCGTCAAGGACGTGAAGGCGGGAACGCGGATGGAGTACGGCATCGCCGACGGCCGCCGCGGCCCGTCCGCACTGTCCGCACGCATCCTCGACGCGGCTCCCTCGGTGGTGCGCGCAACGCGTAAGCCGGCCGAGGACATGGCCGTCATCACCGAAGACCTGATCAAGCTGCTGGACGGCATCTCCAACGGCCTGCGCAAGGGCCGCTATCCGGAGCGCTCCCACGCGTCCAAGGTTGCTGCGGTGCTCCGCCGTGTAGCCGACGACCTGGACGCCTAAGCGGACTTGATGACTGAAAACCTGATCGACTCCGACGCTGAAACCGCGCCCGTGGAGCAGCCCGTCGCCGGTGGGTCCGAGGCCGAGGCTGCGCCCCGGCGTCGTGCTGCGCGCCGCACCGCCAAACTGGACCTAGTCCTGGCCGCCGCGGTCGACCGTGCCCGGGAGGGCGTGCTGGAGATTGCCCCGTCCGAACAAATCGGTGCGCACGTCGGCAGCTATGCCGACGGCGACCGCCTCGTCACCCACCGGTTCGAGGCGAAGCTGGCGGGCTATGCGGGCTGGCAGTGGTATGCCACGTTGGCCCGGGTCCCCCGCGGCAAGGAGGCCACGGTCTGCGAAGTGGGACTGCTCCCGTCCGAGAAATCGTTGCTGGCTCCCGAGTGGGTGCCCTGGGCGGACCGGGTGCGGCCTGAAGAGGTGGCAGCTGCGGCGGAAGCGGAGGCGGCCGAGGCAGCAGAGGCGGCCCAGACGCCGGAGGGTGCCGAGCCGGCTGCTGCGGGGTCCGAGGCACAGGAAGGCGCCGAGGCGGCTCCCGCAACGGACATGGCGGAGGACCTCTCCGAGACTGCGGGCCGTGACGGGGCCGCGGGCGACGAAGCCGTTGCAACCGCGGACGAGGACGCAGCGGACGAGGCGGCCCCTGCAACCGCGGACGAGCACGCAGCGGACGAGGCGGCCCCCGCAGCCGAGGCGGCTGCTGCTCCCGTTGGCGAGAATCTGACAGAGGCAGCCGAAAGCGGCGCGACCGAGGATTTCACCAAAACCACGTCCTGACGTGACCGATCGACGAGGCAGGTTCTGCAGCCGGAAGGGGCGGTAAAGCGTGTTTCGTTCCCTGAGGCTGTTCAATTACCGGATCTGGTTCATCGGCGCGCTGATCTCCAACGTCGGCACGTGGATGCAGCGAACGGCCCAGGACTGGCTGGTTTACGACATCCTCACCGAGCAGGACGCCGCCGCCATGGGCATTGTGATGGCGCTGCAGATGGGGCCGCAGCTGGTGATGGCCCCGTGGGCCGGGCTGATTGCCGACCGGTTCGACCGGCAAAAGCTGCTGATGGCCACGCAGATTTCAATGGCCGTGCTGGGCCTTGCGCTGGGCTTGATGGTGATCGCGGACGTGGCTCAGCTGTGGCACGTGTATGCCTTTGCCCTGGCATTGGGCATGGTGACGGCGGTGGATGCGCCGGCGCGGCAGACTTTCGTCTCGGACGTGGTCCGCGACGACTACCTGCCCAACGCGGTGGCGCTGAACAGTACCTCGTTCAACCTGGCCAGAATGATCGGTCCGGCCATTGCCGGCGTGCTGACCGTAGCCATCGGGCCGGGCCCGGTGTTCCTGATCAACACCGCCACGTTCGCGGCGATGATCGCGGCGCTGCTGGCCATCCGCAGGCAGGAACTCCACCCGCGGCAGAAGGTGGCCAAGGGCCGCGGCCAGATCCGCGAGGGCTTCCGGTATGTGAAGGACCGGCCGGATCTGGTGGTGGTGCTGGCCGCCATCTTTATCATCGGCACCTTCGGCCTGAATTTCTCCGTTTTCGTGGCGTCCATGGCGCGCACCGAATTCGGCGGCCATGCCGGTGACTTCGGTGTGCTCTCCTCGGTGATGGCGGCCGGTTCGGTGACCGGGTCGCTGCTCAGTGCGCGCCGGGACAGGCCGCGGCTGCGCTATGTCTTTGGCGCGTCGCTGGCCTTCGGCGTTGCCTGCACGGCGGCGGGACTGGCCCCGACGGTCTGGCTCTTCGGGCTGGCGCTGGTGCCGGTGGGGGCAGCGGCCATCACCATCATGACCAGCGCCAATGCGTATGTGCAGACCACCACCGACCCGATGATGCGTGGACGCGTCATGTCCTTGTACATGGCCATCCTGATGGGCGGGACCCCGATCGGTGCCCCATTGGTCGGCTTGGTGTCCAATAGCTTCGGCCCGCGCTGGGGGCTTGGGGTGGCGGCGTTGTCCGGTGTGGCCGCCGCCGCCGTAGGGATTGTGTGGGCCTGGCGCGCGCACCACATGCGGTTGCGGTTCGACCGCTCGGCCCGGCGGAAGCTGAGCATTACCTATGGCGTGCCGGACCGGCCGGTCTAAGCGGCGGCCGGTACGGACCCAAAAGAATAAGGTCCGGCTCCCCGCGATCGGGAAGCCGGACCCTATCGAGGTACGGTGCGGGGCTTAGCCCTGCAGACGGTCCACCACGTAATCGATGCAGGCGAGCAAGGCGCTGACGTCTTCCGGATCGACCGCGACGAAGGTGGCGATCCGCAACTGGTTGCGGCCAAGCTTGCGGTACGGTTCCACATCCACCACGCCGTTGGCGCGCAGCACCTTGGCCACGGCCGCGGCATCAACCGACTCGTCGAAGTCGACGGTCGCGATGACGTTCGAGCGGTGCTCCGGGTTGACCACATACGGCGTGGCCAGCGCTGAGGCCTCGGCCCACTGGTACACCCGCCCGGCAGAATCGGCGGTGCGGCCGGAGGCGAAGTCCAGACCGCCGTTGCTGTTCAGCCACTCGATCTGCGCATTGAGCGTGACCAGGGTGGCCAGCGCGGGCGTGTTGTAGGTCTGGTTCTTCAACGAATTGTCGATCGCGGTTTCCAAGTTGAGGAAGTCCGGAATCCAGCGGCCGGTGGCGCCGATCTGGGCCGCGCGTTCGAGTGCCGCGGGGGAGAAGACGCCCAGCCAGAGGCCGCCGTCGGAAGCGAAGTTCTTCTGCGGCGCGAAGTAGTAGACGTCGCTCTGGCTGACGTCCACGGCCAGCCCGCCGGCAGCCGAGGTGGCGTCGATGAGAACCAGGGCGCCGTCGTCGGCACCTTCCACACGCTGCACCGGAGCGGCGACACCGGTGGAGGTTTCATTCTGCGCCCAGGCGTACACATCCACGCCGGCCTCTGCCCGCGGCTCCGGCCGGGAACCGGGCTCCGCGGTGATGATGCTGGATTCGGCCAGGAACGGGGCCTTGTTGGTGGCCGAGGCGAACTTGGAACTGAACTCGCCGAAGGAGAGGTGCTGGGCCTTCTGCTCGACCAGTCCGAACGAGGCGACATCCCAGAATGCCGTGGAGCCGCCGACACCCAGGATGATCTCATAGCCATCCGGAGCCTTGAAGAACTCGCGGAGTCCCTCGCGGACGCTGCCCACCAGGTTTTTAACCGGAGCCTGGCGGTGGGACGTTCCCAGCAGGTTGCTGCCCGCGGCGACCAGCGCGTCGACCTGTTCCGGACGGACCTTGGACGGACCGGCGCCGAAACGCCCGTCCTTCGGGAGCAGGTCGGCGGGAATGCGGATGGACTGGGTATCGCTCATGAATACCTTTCCTGGCGTGGTGGCAGTGATCTCGATGGCAGTTCACCGTTGAACGCCCGTATCATTCTGCCCCAACGCCGGCAGGCGCCGTTAGTTGTAACCGGCAATGTTGCGTGCCACACCGGCGCGTCTACCGGTGGCGAAACTGCCGGTCGTGTAGGGAAAACAGGCTAGGCTGGAGAGGGGCCCCACCCTCATGCCTGCTGCTGGAGCAGCCTTTTCACCGCGCGCCGAGGAGCAAGAAACAATTGACTGATCTCATCGACACCACCGAGATGTACCTGCGCACCATCCTCGAGCTCGAAGAAGAGAACATCGTCGCGCTGCGTGCCCGGATTGCCGAGCGGCTGCGCCATTCCGGCCCCACGGTCTCCCAGACGATCGGCCGGATGGAGCGGGACGGACTGGTAGTGGTCACCGGTGACAGGCATCTGGAACTGACCGAACTGGGCCGGCGCAAGGCAACCGAGGTCATGCGCAAGCACCGGCTGGCCGAGCGGTTGCTTTCGGACGTCATTGGCCTGGACTGGGCCTATGTCCATGACGAGGCCTGCCGCTGGGAACACGTGATGAGCGAGCGGGTGGAACAGCGGCTCTACGATCTGCTGGGCAAGCCGACGGTTTCCCCGTACGGCAACCCGATCCCGGGTTTGGAAGCGCTCGGCGGCCAGCCCGCTCAGGAAACCAGCTTCGGCTTGCTCAACCTGGCACAGGCCATGGGCACTTATACGCCCGATAAGCAGGTCAGCATCATCCGGCTTGCGGAGCCGATCCAAGTGGAGCCGGAACTGCTGATCCAGCTGGAAGAGGGCGGCCTGAAGCCCGGGGCGACACTGCAGTTGGAGACGGCGGGCGAGTACATTTCCGTGCGCGTGCCGGGAATCGAGGGCGCCTTGGAATTGCCTCCGGAAGTCGCTGCCCACATCTTTGTTTCGATGGAATGAAACGTTGCGCCGCGGAATCCCGCGGCGTGGATAACGGATTTATTACTTCCGAGTGATTTTCCGTATAGTTGTGCCGGGCACCGAGACTTCGGTCCCGCACCCTCCGCAAGCCGAACCCTGTCGGCGGGGGAGTGTATCCGTGAGACAGGGGCGGAGGACCCACCAAGCGGCAGTTTGTTCGCTGCCTTGGGGTGAAGCCGCAGCGGGCAAAGCCTCGGTGAATCGTTCCACTGTTGCTCTGTGCGGTGCGGCCGAGTTTTCTCTTGACTCGAATCCGACAGCTAACTTCGCAGGCGCTTTGGGAGAGGTATAGATTTGGCAGGACATAAAGCCTCGGGACGGCGCCGTTTAACCGCCCCGGTCGAGCACCCACGCCCTCGCGCAGCGACAGCCGGACGGCGGCGGGCGCAGCCGGCACCGTCGCCGGTAGCAGCGGCCGCCCGCGACGTCGGCCACAAAACCGCGATTGTCGCCGCCGCCTCCGGCATGGTGCTGACCGTGATGCTCCCGACGACGGCCGGCGCCACAGCCGACGCCCCGCAGGAAGCCCTGGCAACCAGCAGCATTTCCGCGGCCACCGAAGCGCGCCTGACGTTTGAACGGGCCGCGCTGACCAGCAAGTTCGACCCGGACACCAAGCTGAAGCAGGTCATGGTCGCCTCCGGCGGAAGGGCCAAGGCGATCGGCAGCGAGGGAACCCTGTCGCAGCCGATGGACGAGCTGATCAAGACCTCGCCGTTCGGCTACCGGGTCAGCCCCATCACCGGTTACGCCGGAGAGTTGCACACCGGCCAGGACTACGGCGCCCCCTGCGGCACGCCGGTCCATGCCGCGGCCGGCGGCACCGTCGTCGAGGCCGGGTTCCAGGTTGGCGGTGGCGGCAACCGGATTGTGGTGGACCACGGCAACGGCCTGGAGACCACGTACAACCACCTAAGCACCATCGACACAACGGTGGGAACCGCCGTGGCCCGTGGCGAGGTTCTGGGCGAAAGCGGCACCACCGGAGCGTCCACCGGCTGCCATTTGCACTTCGAAGTGATGGTCAACGGCAAACTGGTGGACCCCACCGGCTGGCTCTGACTGACACGCCGTAACCGGAATGTGACTCAGGCACCAAACTGTTATAAGGTTTCACCTGTGCCTGGCATCAACTGCCAGGCACCTTCGGGCGGAATGCCGAATTCTGCCGTCGCCCGAAGTTCGTTCGCACCGAATCGCATGGCAGAAGCGGGGGAACCACTTCCCGGACATCGTAGGACGTCCTTGGGGTAAAGCCGATCAGGACCGGGCCACCAGCCCGGAAACCGGCCGGCCGGATGAACTCCCATCCGAACCCGACAGCTCACCTCGCAGGCATTTGGGAGAGGTACAACCGTGTCCAAGAGCATTACTGCGGGCCGCCACCGTGCGACCCCTGTCCGCACTAGCCCGCTTGAGACGATTTCCAAGGCTGTTTCCGCAAACGCCGGAACTGTTGGACGCCAAGGTGCCGTGATCGCCGCCGCTACCGGCCTGGTTCTGACCGCTGCCATTCCGGCACAGGCCGTCAGTGCCGACCGTAGCGTGGATGCCCCGGCCCGCGTGCAGGTGGAAGCCGTACAGGCCTCCGCGGCCGTGAAGCTGACCTTCGAACGTGCCGGGATCACCTCCACCCCGGCACCGCAGACCGTCGTCCAGGCCGTATCGAACGAGATCAACCCGACGACCGGCGACGACGCCGGATCGGACAAGGGTAAGTCCACCAAGAAGGCCGGCGAAGCTGCCGCCAGCGGAGCGGCCGCCGCCATCGTCGCCGCCGCCTACGGCCAGATCGGTGTGGGCCAGGACTGCACCGCCCTGGTCGAGAACGCGCTGCGTGCGGCTGGCTACTCGGTCGGCGACCTCGCCCCGGCACAGTTCTTTGCCTACGGCACGCAGGTTTCCACGCCGCAGCCGGGCGACATCATCTACTACTCCAACGGCGGTGCTGGCGTGGCCCACGTGGCCCTCTACGTTGGCAACGGCCAGGCGGTCCACGGCGGTTGGGCCGGCTACAGCACTGTCCTGGGCAGCGCCTACATCGGCTCCGGCCCGGTGTTCATCCGTCCGGCGGCCTAAGCCTTCCTGACGTTCTCAGCTGTTTGTATCGCGGCGCGCCTTTCGGGGCGCGCCGTCGGTCATTAAGGGCGCGGTTCGACGGCGGCATGCGGGTGCCGGAGCGGGGGCTTCGGTGCCTGCCGAACAACCTCCGTAACCTAAAGATTACCGTTCCGTGATCAGAACGTGACAATGCTCGCCGAATCGTATACGCTCTAACTCGTGCCAGCTGTCAGACGGCTGGGACCTCCGGGTGGATTTGCCGAGCTCTGCCACCAACCGGAGTTCGTTCGCAAAAACTTCGCGGGCAGAGGCGGGGGAACCAAATTCGGGTTCCGTACAGGAACCCTTGGGGTTAAGTCGTCAGGACTCTCAGGCTTTGCCGGGGAGGACTACGGCCGGGTGCACTCCCATCCGAATCCGACAGCTCACCTCGCAGGCATTGGGAGAGGCCTTTAACGTGTTCAATAACACCGCTACAGGGCGCCACCGCGCCGTTTCCGTCCGCACCAACCCGCTGGAGACGATTTCCAAAGCCGTCTCATCCAATGCCGGATCCATGGGTCGCTCTGCAGCCGTTATTGCTGCCGCCTCCGGATTGGCCCTGACCGCAGGCATCCCCGCGCAGTCAGCCACCGTCGAACGCACCGCGTCCACCGTGTCCGTCCCCAGCCGCGTGCAGGTGGACACCGTGCAGGCTTCCAGCGCCGTCCAACTGACCTTCTCGCGCCCCGACATCAAGTCCACTCCGGCACCGGAGCCGGAGCCTGTGGTCGAAGCCGTGGCCCAGGAAGTGGCACCGGTTGCCGAGGAGGCTGCAGACGCAGCACCCGCCGCCGTGCAGAAGGCCGCACCGGCCGCACCGGCCGTAGCCAAGGCCGCAGCAGCTCCCGCCAAGGCAGCCGCGCCGGCCGCTGCCTCCGCCAGCGGCGTGGCGTCCACCCTGGTCTCCTCCGCTTACGGCCAGATCGGTATTTCGCAGGACTGCACCGCCATGGTGGAGAAGGCCCTGCGCGCCGCCGGTAAGTCGGTGGGCGACCTCGCCCCGGCTCAGTTCCTCAGCTACGGCACGCAGGTTTCCACCCCGCAGCCGGGCGACCTGCTCTACTACTCCGACGGCGGCGCCGGCGTCGCGCACATCGCCATCTACGTAGGCAACGGCCAGGCCGTCCACGGCGGCTGGACCGGTTACACCACCGCGTTGGCCAGCGCCGACGTCGGATCCGGCTACGTAGCCATCCGCGTCAACTAGGCTTCGCCTTCCCGGTCCACTGGACCGTCCACCGGCCCCGGTCCACGCCCAGCGTGCACCGGGGCCGGCGGCGTTTCAAGCCGCAGGGCAACGCGGCCGGTGGATCCACCGGCGGCCGGGAAACAACCGGTAACAGCTGGCTGCTCCGGTCCGATACGCCCCACCGGCAGCGAAAAAAGTTAGCGCAGAACGTACCGGCCGTCATACTCTTTGACTGTTAGTGCAGAAAATCCAGTCCCTGACCGGAACTGAAGCGCCGGTCGGGTAGGCCACACTCCAAGAGGAATGTGCATGCGCACACTCGTTCTGAATGCCGGATACGAACCGCTGGCGGTCGTCACCTTCCGCCGGGCGTTGCTTCTTGTGCTCACCGGCAAGGCCAGCGTGATCGCCGAGGACGGTGATCCCGTCGTCGGCCCGAACGACATCCTGGGACGTCCCTCGGTGATCCTGCTTAACCGGTACATTAAGATCCCGTACAATCAGGACACCGCTGTGACCCGCCGCGGAGTGCTGCGCCGCGACAACCACCTGTGCGCGTATTGCGGCAAGACGGCCACCACGGTGGACCACGTCAAGCCGAGGTCGCGCGGAGGCGAGGACAGTTGGGAGAATTTAGTGGCCTGCTGCCTGCGCTGCAACAACGCCAAGGGCGACCGCACCCTCGCCCACATGGGCTGGAGCCTGCGGTTCACGCCCCGTCCGCCCAGCGGTGCCCGCTGGCGCATCCGTGACCTGGATCGGCCTGCACCGGCCTGGAGCCAGTTCCTCGACACCCATACCGCCGCGTGACGGCTGCCGATTTCGACGCCGTCGTGCTGGCTGGCGGCCGCTCCTCGCGGTTGGGCGGAAGCCCCAAGGCACTGCTGCAACTCGACGGGTCCACGCTGTTGCGCCGCACGCTGGAGGCCGTCCGCGGTTCCCGACTGATCGCCGTCGTCGGCCCGGATGACCTGCTGGCGGAAGTGGACGCTTTCCGCCGGTCGGTGGATCCCGCACCCCGCCTCCTGCTGGCCCGGGAAGACCCGCCGTACTCCGGTCCGGCAGCGGGCATCGCGGCCGGGGTCCAGGCCCTGACGGCCGATGACGACGGCGGGGCCCCGGGCCGGGCGCCGTTCACCCTGCTCCTTGCCTGCGATATGCCGTTGCTGGCCGGGCTGCCCGAACTGCTGCTGGGCGGTGCCGCCCGCGCACCGGAGGCGAAGCTCTGGATCCCCGTGGACGCCGACGGCAAGCGGCAGCAGTTGGCGTGCTGCGCGGACAGCGCGGCCTTGGCGGCAGCGGTGCAAGAGGCCGGGGGAGCGGCCGGGCTGGCCGGCCAACCGGTCCGGAACCTGCTCGACGGCCTGCCGGCGGTAGAGCTCCTATTGGAGCGGGCCGGGCTGTACACATCGGACGTCGACACCTGGCAAGACGCGGACCGCTTTGGCATTGCCCCGCCCGCGCCGTAGCCTGAAACAAACGTCGTACTTGCCCGCTTACCGGGCGGATCGGAGGCCATTGTGTCCGGAGCGGCCGAACAGCTCTCCCCGTATGTCAGCGAACTGCTGCAGGCGCTGGAACTTGAGGACATGCCGGTGGACATCGACGCCGTGCTAGGGCTGGCCGGCGTGGCCGCACACAGCGTGGTCCGTCCCGCCGCGCCGCTGACCACCTTCGTGGTGGGCTACGCCGCCGGCTTCGCGGCCGCCACCGGGCAGGCCACACCGGAGGTGGCCATGCGCGCTGCCTCCCGCGTGGCCGACGAAGTTGCCCGCCGCCACGGCGCAGTACAGGAGTGAGCTCCGGGCTTCGCTGGGAAGACGCCCGGGCCGCCGCCTACGCGGCCGGCCAGGCGGCAGCCATCCGGCCGGCCACCCCCGTGGAACTGGCAGCTTGCGCCGGGCGCACGCTGGCCGCCGACCTGCCGGCGCTGCTTCCGGTGCCGCACTACGCCTCGTCCGCCATGGACGGCTGGGCCATCGCCGGCACCGGGCCGTGGCAGCTGGTGCCGGCCGGCACGCCGCTGCGGCCGGGGCAGGCCGCCCCGGTGGTCACCGGCGGCCTGATCCCGGACGGTGCAGACAGCGTGCTGCGCAGCGAATGCGGGGCCACGACGACGCAGCAGCTTGAGTTGTGCCCGGGGACCTCGGAGCGGGAATTGGCCGCCGGACGCCACATCCGTCCGGCCGGCGAGGAGACCCCAGCCGGCGCCGTCGTGGTAGCAGCCGGGACCGTGCTGACCCCCGCGCATCTGGCCGTCGCGGCGGTCTGTGGCCACGATGCGCTTCCCGTTGCCGCGGTGCCGCGGGTCGCGCTGCTGCTCACCGGCGACGAAGTCGTCACCTCCGGGATCCCCGCGCCCGGCCGGGTGCGCGATACGTTCGGCCCCACCCTGCCGGCCATCATCGCCCGGTTCGGTGGCGAGGTCGCCGACAGCCGGCGGCTGCCCGACGACTTCGCCGCCACGGCGGAGGCCATCGCCGGCTGTGGCGGCGACGTGGTGGTCACCACCGGCGGGACCGGCACGTCCGCCGCCGACCATCTGCGCCGGGTCCTGGACGCCGCCGGCGCCACCATCCTGGTCCCGTCCATCCGGATGCGCCCCGGGCACCCGGCACTGCTGGCCCGGCTGCCCGACGGACGACCGCTCGTAGGCCTGCCCGGGAACCCGCTGGCGGCGATGATGGCGCTGCTGACCCTGGCGGACCCGCTGCTGGCAGGGATGACCGGCCGCCCGCCGGCACCGCTGCGCACCGTGCGCGCCGGAACAGCCCTGCGGCCGCTGCACAACCAAGACCGGCTGGTGCCCTACGGTACGGCTCCGGACGGCGGCGCCGTACCCGCAGACCACATCGGCTCGGCCATGATGCGGGGACTGGCTGCCGCCGACGGCGTGATGGTGGTACCGGCCGCCGGCGCCGACCCCGGCCAGCAGTTACCGGCCCTTGACCTGCCCTGGTGATCCGGCGTCGGTGACCCGGGCCTTGGCTGCCCTGGTGATCCGGCGTCGGCGACCCGGCCCTTGGCCGCCCGCCTCGTTAGCCTCCCGCCTCCGGGCTGCCGCGGCGGGTGGTGGCGTGGATTACCCTTGTAACAGGCAATAGAGGAGAAGTACATGGGCCGCTTGACGCAGCGCCGCAAGGTGCTCAAACTCAGTCTTGACGCGCCGCCGCGCCGCCGCGAGGACGTGATGGCGGTGGAAGAGCCGCTGGAAATCCGGCTCGCCGGGCGCGCGTTCTCCATCACCATGCGCACGCCGGGCGACGACTTCGATCTGGTGGCCGGCTTCCTGGTCTCCGAGGGCATCGTCTGGTCGCCCGAACAGCTGCTCTCGCTGCGCTTCTGCGCCGGGGAGGACGAGAACGGCCGGCAAACCTTCAACGTGGTGGAGGCGCAGTTGGCGCCCGGCGTGGCACTGCCTGATCCGCGGCTGGACCGCCAGGTGGTTACCAGCAGCGCGTGCGGCATCTGCGGCACAGCGTCGATCGACGCGGTGACCAAGCGCTCCCGCTTCGCGCTGCATGATGACGACAGCGGTGCCGCCCCGGGCACGGACGGCACCGACGGCGGTGGCGAGGTGGCGCTGGATATCCTGCTGCAGTTGCCGGACCGGCTGCGCGAACAGCAGCAGGTCTTCGAACGCACCGGCGGCGTCCACGCGGCCGGCCTGTTCAGCTTCGACGGCGAACTGCTCTGCCTGCGCGAAGACGTGGGACGCCACAACGCGGTGGACAAGGTGGTGGGCTGGGCCCTGCGCGAGGGCAAACTGCCGCTGCGGAACACGGTGCTGCAGGTCTCCGGGCGGGCCTCCTTCGAACTGGTCCAGAAGGCCCATCTGGCGGGAATCCCCGCCCTGTCGGCCGTCAGCGCGCCGTCCTCGCTCGCCGTCGAACTGGCGGACAAAGTTGGCCTGACGCTGGCCGGTTTCAGCCGCGGCCGCAGCGTCAATGTGTATACACACCCGGCACGGATTGGCGCCGCCGTCGGCCATTTGGTGTGAGACCGGCTGCGGCTGTCGAGAAATCCGTGTGAGCCGGGATACATTAGGGGCATGACTCGCCCGGCACCTGTGAATGACATTGACGAAAGCACCCTGAAGGTCAAGGAACCGAAGAAGGCTGCCGCCGGTATTCCGGCTGTAAAAGTTGCGCTGGAGCGCGGCATCGAACAGGCCGGCGTCGCGCGCACCGCCCGTTCGCTGCTGCGGATCAACCAGCGCGGTGGCTTCGACTGCCCCGGCTGTGCCTGGCCGGAATCCATCACCGGGCCGCGCAAACCGGCCGAGTTCTGTGAAAACGGCGCCAAGGCCGTGGCCGAGGAGAACACCAAGCGCACCGTGACGCCGGAGTTCTGGGCCCGGCATTCTATCGAAGAGCTGGCCACCAAGACCGAGTACTGGCTGGGCCAGCAGGGCCGGATCACCGAGCCGGTGATCATCCGCGAGGGCGAGACGCACTACTCGCCGATCTCCTGGTCGGATGCGTTCAGCCTGATCGGGGAGCGTATCCGGGCTACGACGCCGGACCGCTGCGTCTTCTACACCTCGGGCCGCACCGCGAACGAGACCGCGTTCATGTACCAGCTGTTCGCGCGATCGCTGGGTACCAACAACCTGCCGGACTGCTCCAACATGTGTCATGAGTCCTCCGGCAGCGCCCTGAACCCCACCATCGGCATCGGCAAGGGCACCGTGTCGCTGGAGGACATCCACCACTCCGAACTGATCTTCGTGGTGGGCCAGAACCCGGGCACCAACCACCCGCGCATGCTCTCCGCGCTGAAGGAGTGCAAGGACAACGGCGGCACCATCGTGGCCGTCAACCCGCTGCCGGAAACCGGGCTGATGGCGTTCAAGGACCCGCAGTCGGTGGACGGTCTGCTGCGCGGCGGCACCCAGCTCGCCGACGAGTTCCTGCAGATCAAGGTGGGCGGGGACCTGGCCCTGTTCCAGGCGCTGGGACACCTGCTGCTGGAAGAGGAAGACCGCGCTCCCGGCACCGTGGTGGACAAAGCCTTCATCGAGGCGAACACCGACGGATTCGAGGACTACGTCGCGGCCCGCCGGCACATCGACTGGACCGAGACCGAGAAGGCCACCGGGCTCTCCCGGCTGGACATCGCGAAGGTGGCCGGCCTGCTGGCCAGGTCCAAGGCCACCATCATCTGCTGGGCGCTCGGCCTGACCCAGCAGCCGCATTCGGTGGACACCCTGCGCGAGATCATCAACCTGCTATTGCTGCAGGGCAACTTCGGCAAGCCCGGCGCCGGTGCCTGCCCGGTCCGAGGCCACTCCAACGTCCAGGGCGACCGCACCATGGGCATCTGGGAAAAGCCGAAGGAATGGCTGCTGGCCGCACTGGACAAGGAATTCGGCATCACCTCCCCGCGCGAGCACGGCGTAGATTCCACCGAGGCGATCGACGCCTTCGCCGAGGGCAAGGTGGACGTCTTCGTGTCGATGGGCGGCAACTTCGCGCTGGCGAACTCGGAGACCGAGGCGCTGGAAGCCGGCATGAAGAAAGCCGGCCTGACCGTGCACGTGTCTACCAAGCCCAACCGGTCCCACGTGGTGCACGGCAAGACCTCGCTGATCCTGCCCACGTTGGGCCGCACCGACCGGGACGACAAGCACCCCAAGGGCGCGCAGTTCCTCTCGGTGGAAGACTCCATGTCCGTGATCCGCTCCACGCAGGGCCGGCTGGAGCCGGTCAGCGAGCACCTGCTGGCCGAACCGGTGATCATCGCCCGGATGGCCCAGGCCACCTTCGGCGACGACCACCCGGTGGACTGGCGGGCCATGGCCGAGGACTACGACGTGGTCCGCGACCACATCTCCCGCGTGCTGCCCGGATTCGAGGACTTCAACACCCGGATCCGGAACAAGAGCGGCTTCGTGCTGCCGAACCCGCCGCGCGACACCCGGTCCTTCGCCACGGACATCGGTAAGGGCCGGTTCACCGTCAGCCCGCTGGAGTACCTGGAGGCGCCGGAAGGCCACCTGATCCTGCAGACGCTGCGCAGCCACGACCAGTACAACACCACGTTCTACGGACTCGACGACCGCTACCGCGGCATCTCCAACGGACGCCGGGTGGTGATGGTGCATCCCGACGACCTGGCCGAACTGGGCTTCGCCGACCGCGACCTGGTGGACGTGATCAGCACGTTCAAGGGAACCGAACGCCGCGCGGATGAGTTCCGGCTGGTGGCCTACCCGACGGCGCGCGGCTGTGCCGCCGCCTACTTCCCGGAAGCCAACGCGCTGGTCCACCGGGACCTGGTGGCCCGCGAGTCCAACACCCCGGGCTTCAAGGCGATGACGGTGCGCTTCATTCCGCACGAGGAAAAGCAGCTCAGCTGACGCGGCGGCCGCTGGCGGACTGATCCCTGCTTGACCGGTCGCCGGTGGCCCGGACCTGACGGGGCTGCCCCGGTTGACCGGTCTCCGGTGGGTCGGGCCCGGTGCGCGTCCAGGTCCGGGGCTGGCGTCCGACTCATCGGATGCTGCCCCCGACCTCATGACGAGGTCATCCTTTGGCGTCCAGAGCAGGGGGTATAACCGGTGATCTGGCCGCTAAGCCCTGAGCTCGACCGGGACGGCCCGGGGTGGCCAGATGGGTTCAGGGCTGCCCCGCTGCCCGGGATCGGGACAGATTCTGGCCGCGGCGGCGCATGCGGGAACAGCGGACGGCTCCGGAAGGTTCTAGGGTTGCAGTAGGACCATCAGCCCTAAGGAGCCATCATGTCCATGGAAGGTGCAGCCTGGAGTTCGCTGTACAGGCTTTCGCATTCGAAGGACCAGAAGTCGTTCTCCCGGGAGACCGTCCGCCGCACCTTTGCGTTCGCTGCGCCGTACAAGGTTAAAATCACCGTCTTCGTGCTGCTGTCCGTGGTGACAGCCGCGCTGGCCGTTGCCACCCCTGTCCTGGCCGGCCGGGTAGTGGACGCGGTCGTCGCCAAATCCGACATCGAGTTGGTGGTCTGGCTGGCCGTGGTGATCGCCCTGGTGGCCATCGCCGATGCCGGCCTCAGCATGGTGACCCGGTGGATCTCCTCCGGCCTGGGTGAGGACATCATCCTGGATCTGCGCACCGCCGTGTTCGACCATGTGCAGAAGATGCCGATCGCCTTCTTCATGCGGACCCGCACCGGCGCGCTGGTCAGCCGGTTGAACAACGATGTGATCGGCGCCCAGCGGGCCTTCGCCGGCACGCTCTCTGGGGTGGTCAGCAACGTGGTGGCGCTGATCCTGACGCTGATCGTCATGCTTAACACGTCATGGCAGGTCACGCTGCTGGCCGTGCTGATGCTGCCGGTGTTCCTTCTGCCTGCCCGCCGGATGGGCAGCCGCCTTGCGGACCTCCGGCGCGAGACTGCCAACCACAATTCCGCCATGAGCACCCAGATGACCGAGCGGTTCTCCGCGCCCGGAGCCACGCTGGTCAAACTGTTCGGCCGCCCCGCCGACGAATCCCGCGAGTTCAAGCTGCGGGCCCAGCGCGTGCGTGACATCGGCATCAAGACGGCGGTCATGCAGTGGGTCTTCGTCACCGCGCTCACCCTGGTGTCGGCGCTGGCGCTGGCCCTGGTCTACGGGCTGGGCGGTTTTTACGCGATCATCGGCCAGCTGGATCCGGGCGACGTGGTGACGCTGGCGCTGCTGCTCACCCGCCTGTATGCACCGCTCACGGCCTTGGCAAACGCCCGGGTGGAGATTTCCAGCGCACTGGTCAGCTTTGAGCGGGTCTTCGAAGTGCTGGACCTGAAGCCCCTGATCACCGAAAAGGACGACGCCGGTACCGTCCCGGCCGGACCCGTCTCCGTTGAATTCAAGGACGTGCGGTTCGCCTACCCCTCCGCCGAGAAGGTGTCGCTGGCCTCGCTGGAAGAGGTGGCGACCCTCGACGCGCGCGGCGGCGAAGAAGTGCTGCACGGCATCAGCTTCCGGGTGGAACCCGGGCAGACGCTGGCGCTGGTGGGCTCCTCGGGCGCAGGGAAGTCGACCATGGCCCAGCTGCTGGCCCGGCTGTACGACGTGGACTCCGGTTCGGTTGAGCTCTCCGGCATCGACGTGCGGGACCTGAGCTTCGAGGCGCTGCGCGGAACCATCGGGATGGTGACCCAGGACGGGCACTTGTTCCACGAGACCATCCGCTCCAACCTGCTGCTGGCCCGGCCGGAAGCCAGCGACGCCGAGATCTGGGACGTGCTGCGCCGTGCACGGCTGGAAGAACTGATCAAGTCGCTGCCGGATGGCCTGGACACCATGGTGGGGGAGCGCGGCTACCGGCTCTCCGGCGGCGAACGCCAGCGGGTGACCATTGCGCGGCTGCTGCTGGGCCATCCCCGGGTGGTCATCCTGGATGAGGCAACGGCAGCACTGGACTCGACCAACGAAGCCGCCGTGCAGGCGGCGCTCACCGAGGCACTCGAGGGGCGCACCGCCGTCGTTATTGCGCACCGGCTCTCCACCGTGCGCTCCGCCGACCGCATCCTGGTGGTGGAGGGCGGCCGGATCGTGGAGCAGGGCACGCACGCCCAGCTGCTGGGGCTGGAAGGCCGCTACGCCGAGCTCTACCGGACCCAGTTCCTCAGCGACGCCGCGGTGGCCACCTGATCCGGATGGGTTGAAGCGCTCCGCGCCGACAGGCCGGCCGCGCCGCGCGTGTGCTCCGGCCGGTCAGTGACTAGAGTTGCTGTGGGGTCCCCGGCGACAGATGAGCGAAAGCGGTGCAATGCAGCGAGGAACCAACCTGGGCCGCCTGGGCGGCTACAACCAGGCTGTGATCCTGGATGCCATCCGCCGCGCCCATGAGGGCATCGCCCGGGTGGAGCTGGTGGAGCGCACCGGACTGTCCCCGCAAACGATCTCCAACGTAGTGCGCCGGTTGGTGGACGAAGGCCTGGTCCGGGAAGACCGCAAAACGGTCAGCGGTCCGGGCAAACCGCGAACGGTGCTGCAGCTGGAGGTTTCCAGCCGGTTGGCCATCGGCATCCATCTTGACCCGGTGGTCATGACCCTGGTCATGCTCAATCTCGACGGCGAGGTGGTGGCCCGTGCCCGGCATGACAACCCCGGTGCCGGCCAGCCCGATGGCATGACGGCGGCCATGGCCGCGGCGGTCGAAGACCTGATCGCCGGCTCGGGCATCGAGCGCCACCGGATCCTTGGCATCGGGCTGGCGGCACCGGGGCCGATCGATGCGGCCGAGGGCACGGTCGTGGACCCGCCGATGATGCGCGAATGGACCTCGGTGCCGCTGCGCGAACCGCTCAGCCGCCGGACAGGGTTGCCGGTGCTGATGGACAAGGACACGACCGCGGCGGCGGTGGCGGAGCTGTGGGCCAGCGGACGGCAGGAGCCCGAGAACTTTGTGTTCGTCTATCTGGGCACGGGCCTGGGCGCCGGCGTGGTGCTCGACGGCGCGGTGCTGCGCGGGGCCTCCAGCAACATCGGCGAGATCGGCCATTTCCCCGTGGACGTGGAGGTGCCGTTATGCGAGTGCGGGAAACACAATTGCGTAGGTATGGCGTTGAATTTCGGCACGCTGTTCCAGCAGGCCGTGGAGTCCGGCGTGTTCCCGCCCGACGCCGAGCTGGGCGACCGACACCAGGCCGCCGAAAGCATCATTACCCTGTGTCGGATGGCCGTTGAGGGCGATGCAGCCGCCGCGGCGATCGTCAGCCGGGCTGCCCGGTTGGTCGGCGGCACGGTGGCTCAGATGGTGAATGTTCTGGACGTGGACCGGGTGATCTTCGGCGGCCCGCTGTGGATCGGACTGGAGGACCTGGCGCTGCCGATCCTGCACGAGGAGATTAACACCCGCTTCGTCTCCCGGGCCATCCATGGAGTGGAAGTGCTCTCGTCCTCGCTGGGATTCGAAGTGGGCGCCATTGGCGGCGCCTGCCTGATCCTGGACGACGCGTTGTCGCCGAAGGCCAGCGGGCTGCTGCTGGGCAGCTGAACCGCAGGGATTACCGCACGCAGCTGAACCATCCTGTGCTTTCGTCATATTCCTTGACGTGTGGACAGACGTGCCGCAGGACTTGCTTTATTAAATCCAATCGATTTAGATAAGTAGTGGCGGCAGTGCCTGGGGTACTCACACTCTGGGAAATGAACGGTCCCGGAGCGGCTACGTGCTTCAGGGGAACGGCGCGGTCGCCAGCCAACAGGTGGCAGGAAGCTGCCGCTGGCTCCGAGGAACGGGAAGAACGGAACCAGCGGTCCCACGCTGACAGGGATTCCTGCCCACTTCGGTGGAAATGCACTACAACCGGCCACCGTCTGTGCTTCCGTGGGGGGTTGCACAGGCGGGGGCCTGTTTCCGTTTAAGCGCACAATGGCTGGCCTTAAGCGCACAATGGCTGGCCTTAAGCGCACAATGGCTGGCCGCCGCGTACACAGCAGTGCACGGGTAAGGATCAGTGCCCCCGGGCAGATTCGAACTGCCGACACCCGCTTTAGGAGAGCGGTGCTCTATCCCCTGAGCTACGGGGGCAACGCCAAAAGCTTAGCTTAAGTGGCGTGTAGGGCCGGTGCGGCGGGCCGGGCGGCGGAAGCAGCGGCGGCTCCGTCTCGCTCGGCCCCGGCCCGCTCAGCCTTCGGCCGAAACGGAACTTTCGGCCGGCTTGGGCTTGCGGGTGAAGACCGCAACCGCAGCCACCACCAGGCTCAGCCCGAACAGGATGGACTTGGCCACCGTGAGGAAGCTCGCCAGCGAGGCGTCGCCCACCGGGTCCGTCGCCAGCATGGCATCGACCGCAACGTTTTCGCCCAGATCGGCTGCCACATACAGCACGACGACGGCCCAGGCCAGCCAGCGCCAGAGCCGTAAGCGGACTTGCTGGCCCAGCAGGATCAGCCAGGTAAAGCCGAACAGCAGCGGGAAGATGGTGTCCGCGGTCTTGTGCCAGTAGTTGTATTGCCCGGCACCGTCTTCGCCGAACGCCGTCCGGAGATGCTGCGCGTATTCGGTGGAGTACCCGCCGATGAGGGTGTCCGGCAGGCCCAATCCGCCGGTCAACTGGGCGAACTGCGGCATCACCAGCAGGAATGAATAACCGAACAAGAACGCCGAGGCCACCGCTCCCGCGATGACAATCAGGTTGGCGTTGCCGGCCGCGCGCTGGGGAGACCTGGTGCTGCCAGGGATGGCAGGCTTTGCTGCGCCGCTGCCTGCGGCCGGGGCGGCCGCGGCACCGTGTTTCTTCGCGCGCTGTGCTGGGGTTTTGGACATGCCTCCATTATGCCGGTGCAGGCATCTGCCGCCTGTTGACGGCAGATTTGGCGGCCGTCCCCGAGTGTCGGTGGCGGCTAATAGACTTAAGGAACCATGGATTTCCTCACCGACCCGGCCTTCGACCCGCATGTTGCCTCTCCGCCCGCCCCGCATCTGCCCGGCGCAGAAGAGCTGCTCTCCGGGCTGAACCCGCAGCAGGAGGAGGCCGTCAAGCATGCCGGCTCCCCGCTGTTGATCGTGGCCGGTGCCGGATCCGGCAAGACCCGGGTGCTCAGCCACCGCATCGCGTACCTGCTGGCCACCCGGCGGGCTCGCCCGGGCGAGATCCTGGCCATAACGTTCACGAACAAGGCCGCCGCGGAAATGCGCGAGCGGATTGAGTCGCTGGTGGGGGACCCGGCCAAGCGGATGTGGATCTCCACGTTCCACTCGTCGTGCGTGAAGATCCTGCGCCGCGAAGCCAAGCACGTGGGGCTGAACTCAAACTTCTCCATTTACGATTCGGCGGACACGCTGCGGATGGTCAGCCAGGTGGCCAAGGGCCTGGATCTGGACCCGAAACGCTTTGCGCCCAAGTCCATCCAGCACAAGATTTCGGCGCTGAAGAACGAGCTGATCGACGACGAAACCTTCGCCTCCAGCGCCAACTATTCGGATCCGTTCGAGCAGGCGGTCGCCTCGGTCTACACCGGGTACACGCAGCGGATGCGCCAGGCCAACGCCATGGACTTCGATGACCTGATCGCCCAAGTGGTCTTCATCTTCCAGGCCTTCCCGGCGATTGCCGACTCTTACCGCCGCCGCTTCCGCCATGTGCTGGTGGACGAATACCAGGACACCAACCACGCCCAGTACCGGCTGGTGCGAGAGCTGACCCGCGAGTCCGAGGACGGGGCGCTCCCGGCCGGCGAACTGACCGTGGTGGGCGACTCGGACCAGTCGATTTACGCCTTCCGCGGGGCGGACGTGCGCAACATCGTCGACTTCGAAAAGGATTACGCCAACGCGCGCACCATCCTGCTGGAGCAGAACTACCGGTCCACGCAGACCATCCTCAGCGCTGCCAACTCGGTGATTTCGCGAAACCCGAACCGCCCGGTTAAGCGGCTGTGGACCGCCGAGGGCGACGGCGAAAAGATCATCGGCTACGTGGGCGAGAACGAACACGACGAGGCCCGGTTCATTACCGATGAGATCGACCGGCTGCAGGACTCTGAAGGGGTACGGCCCGGCGACATTGCCGTGTTCTACCGGACCAACGCCCAGTCCCGCTCCATTGAGGACCTGCTGGTCCGGGTGGGGCTGCCCTACAAGGTAGTCGGCGGCACCCGCTTTTACGAGCGCAAGGAAATCAAGGACGCGCTGGCCTACCTGCGGGTCCTGGTGAACCCGGATGACGTGGTCAACTTGCGCCGGATTCTCAACGAACCCAAGCGCGGGATCGGGGACCGGGCTGAGTACGCCGTGGCCGCGCTGGCGGAGCGGGACCGGGTCTCGTTCATGGCGGCGCTGCGCCGCGCCGAGGAGGCGCCCGGCATGGCCACCCGCTCGGTCAACGCGGTGGCCGGCTTCGTGAAGCTCATCGACGACCTGGCCGAGGTCGCCGCCGGTTCAGGCGCCGCCGCAGCGCTGGAAGCCGTGCTGGAACAGACCGGCTACCTGGCCATGCTGCGGCAAAGCACCGACCCCCAGGACGAGTCCCGCGTGGAGAACCTCGCGGAGCTGGTGGCAGTGGTGCGGGAATACGAGCGCGACAACCCTGACGGGTCGCTGTCCGAATTCCTGGAGCAGGTGGCGCTGGTTGCCGACGCCGACCAGATCCCCGACGCCCCGGATGCCGAGGCCGCGCAGCTGGCCAAGGACCAGGGCGTGGTCACGCTGATGACCCTGCACACCGCCAAGGGGCTGGAATTCCCGGTGGTTTTCCTCACCGGCATGGAACACGGGGTCTTCCCGCACCAGCGCTCGATGTCCGACCCGTCGGAGCTGGCCGAGGAGCGCCGGCTGGCCTATGTGGGCCTGACCCGGGCCCGCAAGCGGCTGTACCTGACCCGGTCCGAGTCCCGCAGCATGTGGGGCCAGAGCCAGTTCAATCCGGCCAGCCAGTTCATCGAAGAGGTGCCGGCCGAGCTCATCGACTGGAAACGTGAGGGCAGTTCGCGGCCGATGTTTGCCTCTGCGGGCAGCTTCGGGTCGAGCCGCTATGGAGGCTCCCACTGGGGCGCCGGTACAGCCAGTAACCAGGACATCAGCAACCTGCGCGGATCGGCGCCGTCCATCACCAGCGCCAAGACCCGGGCCGGCCGCGTGCAGCCGCAAAAGGAAGTCATCGCGCTGTCTATCGGGGACAAGGTTAACCACACCAGCTTCGGCAACGGCACGGTGCTGAGCCTCGAAGGAGCAGGTGACAAAACGGTGGCCAAGGTGAAGTTCGACGCCGGCGAGAAGCGGTTGCTGCTGCGCTACGCACCCCTGACCAAGATCCTTTAGCCCGAACCATCACCAGGCTGGGAGATTCGCCACGTTTCCGTTGCTGCATTTGGCAGCGGCCTGACCGGGCGCTTACCGTTCTTATCCATGGATCGCGTGGACATTAGTACCCTGGAACGGCTGGCGACCCCCGCCTTTTGGCTCGACACCCCGCTGCGCGTGTCGCTGATCCTGCTGGGCGGATTCCTGGCGAATATGGTCCTGCGGATGGTGATTAAGCGCGTCACCGGAAAGATCGCCGACGGCGAGACCGCCAAGCTGGACAAATTCGATCCCGCAGCGGTGCGCAAGAACAGCAAAGACCCGCGCTACTGGCTGATGCAGGATTCGCCGATCGCCGCGGTGCGCCGGGCCCAGCGTTCGAAGACGATCGGATCGGTGCTGCGTTCGATCACCACGATCGTGCTGGCCACCCTCACTATCCTGATGGTGCTCACCGAGCTCGAGTTCAACCTTGGCCCCCTGCTGGCCAGCGCCGGTATTGCCGGTGTTGCCATTGGCTTCGGCGCACAAACCCTTGTCAAGGACTACCTGTCCGGACTCTTCATGGTGGCCGAAGACCAGTACGGCATCGGAGATGTGGTCGATCTGGGCGAAGCTTCCGGCACCGTGGAGTCGGTTGGCCTGAGGGTCACCCAGGTGCGCGCCGTGGACGGCACGCTGTGGCATGTCCGCAACGGCGAGATCCTGCGCGTGGGCAACTCCTCGCAGGGCTGGGCGCGGG
>NZ_JBNHHB010000022.1:0-69259 GCF_059091905.1 Arthrobacter sp. Dra40 | reverse complement strand
AACAAAGCTCAAGGGCCTGAGCCCGGTGCAATACCGTGCTCAGGCCCTCGCCGCCTAGGCTCTTATTTAGCCAGTCCAACTTTCGGGGCCCAGTTCAGTGGCTGGGACCCTCTGCATCGGTGCGAGTGGCGTGGTGCCGCCTACAGCTGGCCGAACTCCTCAAGCTTCGGCTTCGGTACGTTGGTCTCGTCGTACTGGTAGATTCCGATATAGGCCTCGGTCGGGTCACCGTTCTTGTCGAAGGAGATCGGGCCGGAGATGCCGTCGTAATCGATATCCTTGCCGTTGCGCAGCAGCGTCACACAACCGGCGAAGTCGTAGCACTTCTCGCCGTCCATGGACACAGCCTGCATTTCCTTCGCGATGTCCTCGCCCTTGGTGCTGCCGGCCGCCTCGGAGGCAAGCGCCACGAGGTTCACCGCGTCGTAGGACTCGCCTGCGTAAGAGTAGGAGTTGAGCTTGTCGTCGACCTTCGCCAGGTCCGCCTGGAATTCATCCTTGGCGAAGGTGCCGGGAATGGTGCCCTGTGCCCCGGCCATGGCGCCCGGGTCAAGCTCCTTGCTCAGGTCCGAGGTGTTGCCGTCCACCAAGAACATCTGGTCGGCCTTGACGCCCTTGGAAAGCATCAACGGTGCAATCGACTTAATCTGGTCGAAGGTAATCAGCGCGTAAGCGTCAGGCTTGGCGTTGACTACGGCATCAACCTGCGAGCTGAACTGCGAATCGCCTTCGTTGAACATCTCCGTGGCAACAACCTTGCCGCCCGCGCCCTCGAAGGCCTCCTTGACGTTGTCCGCCAGACCAGTTCCATAGGCATCGTTCAGCACAATCATGCCGAGTGTCTGGGCGCCGCAGGTGACCATGTAGCTGCCGAGAGTGCGTCCCTGCAGAACATCGGAAGGAGCCGTTCGCCAGTACAGGCCCTTGTCATCCCACGTGGTGAAGTCCGGCGAGGTATTCGCCGGGGAGATCTGCAGAACTCCCGCGCCGGTGATCTGGTTGATCACAGTGAAGGAAACGCCCGAGGACGCCGCTCCCACGATCGCGCTGACCTTTTCGCTGAGCAGGTCCGTCACCGACTGGGTTGCAATGTCGGTGGTGGTGTCACCGGAGTCGCGCTGGACGGTTTCCACGTCTTTGCCCAGCACGCCGCCGGCTTCGTTGATCTTGTCCACGGCCAGCTTGACGCCGGCAATTTCCGGCGGGCCCAGGAAGGACAAGGTTCCGGTGGTCGGCAGCAGCGTGCCCACTTTCAGTGGCTGATCGGTGGAGCCCTTGGACTTGGGTACGTCCGCCGGGTTTCCGGTGGCACCGCTGGTGGGCCCCCCGTCCTCGCCTGGTCCGGGACATGTCAGGCCTGATGCGCCTGCCGGTGCCGATGACGCTCCCCCTCCAGGCTCCGATGGCGTGGAAGATCCCCCGCCGCAGGCCGAGGCAAACAAGGCGATCCCCAATCCGAGCACGGCCAACTTCCCCGCCCGCGCGGAGTTGCCGCCGGTGCCGAAAAGCACAGCGTTTCGTGTGGCAGTCATGTATGTTTTCCCCTCGATCGAAAGGTTTGTGAACCTTTGATGCGCTACCAGGTATTCCTGATTACAGAGAAAACTAGTCCAAATTGTTGTTGAAAATAAGCGTTTTGGGTTACATCCTTGTAACGCTCGTCACACTGTTTCGGTACCCCCGGTGGGACTCGAACCCACACTGGACCGATTTTAAGTCGGTTGTCTCTGCCATTGGACTACGGGGGCGTGGCATTCCTGCACCTACCAAGGGTACTTGATGGCCCGTCTAGGGTTCATAGTCGTCCGAACGGGGCGGCGTAGGTAAAGGTACCCGTGGGCGGGAGCGCGGTCAGCGGAAGGGCCATGAAGTGGGCGCCCCATGCTGGATCCGGGGCTTCGATGCCGGACTCGCTAGCCGGCCGATACCCGAAACGCGGATAGTAATCGGTGCTTCCGAGCAGCAGGATGACGCTCTCCCCCGCGGCCTCGGCCCGCTGGCGTGTTTCGGCCAGCAGGGCGGCTCCGATACCCGAACGCTGGCGGTCCGGCTCCACCGCGATTGGGCCGAGCCCCAGCGCCGGTGCACCGTCAATCCACCCGCGGGTACTGATGACATGGCCGACGACGGTTCCGTCATCCTCGGCGACGAGGGAGAACTCCGGCATGAAAGCGTCGCAGTCGTACAGCTCGGCCAGCAGCCGGGGTTCAACGGGTTCGGTACCACCATCCTTGGCGAAGGCCCGCGCTACCAGCTTGAGGACGTCGGGCCGGTCCCCCGGTTGTTCAGTCCTGATCAGCATCAGAACATTCTATGCCGCAGCCTCTGGCCTCAAAAAGGCAGCAGGCCCGGGTACCGCCGCGCGGTACCCGGGCCTGCTGCCTTGTTGCGGTTAGCGGCCGGTGGACGCGAGTTCCTTCTCCGAACCGGTGCCCTTCGCGTCGGTTGCCGGCTGGGGAGCGGCGGCAGCCTGCGGGCGCGGCTGGGGTGTAGCGGCCTCACGGAACTGGCGGTACGGAGTCTGCAGATCGGCGAGGCGCGTGGTGTCGCGGCCCAGGAAGATGGCCCAGAACCAGTTCGAGATCACGCGGATCTTGCGCTCCACGGTCGGCATGGCCAGTCCGTGGTAGCCGCGGTGGGCCATCCATGCCGGCCATCCCTTGAGCTTGATGCCCATGATCTTGGCGACGCCCTTGTTGAGGCCGAAGCCGGCGACGGCACCCAGGTTCTTGTGCTTGTACTGCTTGACGCTGCCCACGCCCCAGCGGGCCGCGTAGATGTTTTTGGCAAGCCGCTTGGCCTGGCGGATGGCGTGCTGGGCATTCGGGACGCAGAAGCCGCCCACCCCGCCGCCGGTCAGATCCGGCACGGCCGCGACGTCGCCAGCGGTCCATGCGCCGTCAATCGGGCCGTTCTCGTCGATGATCTGCAGAGTGGCATCGGCCTTGATCCGGCCGCGTTCGTCCTGCGGGAAGCCGAAGCTGCGTGCCACCGGATTCGCCTGCACACCCGCGGTCCACAGCAGGGTGTCGGCCTCGAAGGTCTCGGCCGGAGTCTTGTCCGGCATGTTGATCAGTTCCAGCACGCCGCCCTCGGCCTTGGCCAGGGAGGTGTTGAGCATGACCTCGATGCCGCGTGAGCGCATGTGCTCGACGACCCACTCGGCCTGGTCTTCGGTGACCTCGGGCATGATCCGGCCCATCGCCTCGACCAGCACGAAACGCAGGTCTTCCTGGCGCAGCCGTCCGTTCTTCCTGACGGCAGCGCGGCCCAGATCCTCGATTTCGGTCATCGCCTCTATGCCGGCGAAGCCGCCGCCGACGCCAACGAAGGTCAGGGCGCGGGTCCGCTCCGGGCCCGCGGGAAGCAGCGAGCCGGTCTCGATCCGCTCGAGCACCTTGTTGCGCAGTTCCACTGCTTCTTCGATGGTCTTCAGGCCAATGCCGGCTTCGGCCAGCCCCGGGATCGGGAACGTGCGGGTGATTGCGCCCGCTGCGACGACGACGTCGCGGTAGTCGAGTTCAAACGGCTCGCCGACGGCGGGGGCAACCACTGCCTTCTTGGCGGCATGGTCGATGGACGTGACCCTGCCGGTGATGAGTTCGGTGTCCTGCAGATGCTGGCGGTGGTTGACCACGGCATGCCGCGCTTCGATGCTGCCGGAGGCCACTTCGGGCAGGAACGGCTGGTAGGTCATGTAGGGCAGCGGATCCACCAAGGTGACGATACCGCCGTGCCGCTTGACCTTTTTCTGGAGCTTCAGCGCAACGTAGAGGCCAACGTAGCCGCCGCCGACCACAAGGACGCGCGGGCGATCGGACAGAGCAGGAGTGATTGCCATGCGTTAAGTGTAGCGCCTTTTGTGAAACTTTTCACGAAGTGCCGAAGAGCGCAGAATCAGCGCTTGACCGGCTTCTGGTTCCCGCCCCGGATCGGCGGGATGAAGCCTGTGTCCGCGTCTTCGACGGCCTGCTTTCCTGCCGCCGCCCGGCGCGCCCGGACCGTCTGGACGGCGCCCAACGCCAGGACACCCGCGATCAGCGCGCCGAACGAGAAGACGAGGATGGCTGGCAGGACCGAGTTCTCGGTGCGCGGCGGGACCGCCACCGGGGTGGTCGGTTCCGGAATGTCCGGGGCCGCGGCCTTGGACTGCACCGGGGACTGCGATTCCGGCGCGGCGACCGCGCCGCGCCGGTGCACGGTGATCCACTGGGCGATAGAACCAAGCGGATTGGCTGCCACCTCGGGGACTTCGGCGTTCAGCGCCGCTTCGGCGTCGAGTATGCCGTAGCCGTAGATCGGGTCATGTCCGGGGACGCCAGAGTCCTTGGCCGTGCTGATGATGCGGTTGATGACCTGGGCCGCGCTCATGTCCGGGTACTTGGAGCGGATCAGTGCGGCCACGCCGGAGACCAGCGGGGTGGCACCGGACGTGCCGGACCAGTCGGCGTAGAGGCCGCCGGGGAGTCCGCCAATCAGGTTTTCGGCCGGCGCCGCCACGCCAATGACGATGCTCTGGGCCGAGGCCTCCTGGCTGGCTTCGCCGTCGCGGTTCAGTCCCGCCACGGTCAGTACCCCGGGAATGGTGGCAGGAGCGCCGGACTGTTCGGTCCCTCCGGCGCGGTTGCCGGCCGCGGCCACTACAACGACGTCGTGCTGTTCGGCGTACAGGAACGCGGCGTCCCAGCTCTCCGGCCAGGAGGTGCTGGAACTGGTCAGCGACATGTTGATCACCTGGGCGCCGTTGTCCACCGCCCAGCGCACGGCC
Organism: Arthrobacter sp. Dra40; assembly: GCF_059091905.1. NCBI lineage: Bacteria > Bacillati > Actinomycetota > Actinomycetes > Micrococcales > Micrococcaceae > Arthrobacter > Arthrobacter sp. Dra40. The sequence continues at coordinate 64,491 of NZ_JBNHHB010000022.1, read as the reverse complement.
GCGGGGATCTGCTCGTCGACACCGACGCCGGAAGGATTCGGCGTTCCGAGCCAAGTGGAGGCCGTCAGGATCTGCGCCTTGGGCGCCACCCCAATCACGCCATCGGTGCCGGCACCGATTCCCTTGTCCTTGGGCTTGGACTCTTTGTCCTTCTTGTTGTCCTTCTTGTCGTCCTTTTTGTCTTTGTCCGGGGCATGCCCGCGTCCCGCCAAAAGGGTCGCCACCAGGGTGCCGTGCTCGGGGGTTTGTCCGATGCCGCGTTGGCCGTCGGGATCGCCCGAACCGGAGGCGTCTGTGCCGCCCACCACGGCACCCTTGAGGTCCGGGTGGGTGCTGTCAACGCCGCTGTCGATCACCGCGACTTTCACGCCTTCACCCTGCGACTCGTCCCAGACGGCGCGAATCCCATAGGAGTCCAGCCAGTATTGCTTGTCCCGGGTGGAATCGGCTTGGGCGGGTCCTGCCAGCATCAGGGAGGCGAGCACCGCAATCGCCGAGCCCAGCGAAATGGCCTTCGCGGCGGACAAGCGCCTGCTGGGCAGATCACTTTCGCGGTGGCACATAGGTGTCCCTTCGGTAAGCAGTCTAGGTCCCTGGGGCTGGGTGGGTGGGCAGCCGGGTGGCGGCACTCAGGGCGATTCCATCAAGAATATCGTGTTCACTGGACGTCGCGCCGTCCACGCGTCCGGCGGTCAGTGCCGCCAGCCGCCGTGACACGGTGCGCCAGATGAGCGCGCCGGCGCCAATCACATCCACCCGTCCGGGGTGCATGTACGGCAGCGCTGCACGCTGTAGCCGCGTCATCTCCAGCAAGGAGGTGCAGGCAGCATCCAGTCGGTCGCCATCTATGCGTGCGCCGTGGATCGCTTCGGGACGGTACTGGTCCAGTTGCAGAGCGTGCGCGGTGATCGTGGTGACGGACCCGGCCACCCCTACCAAACGGTCAACGTCGGCCAGCGGCACCTCGTCCAGCACGCGCGCCAGATGCTGTTCGGCGTCGGCTTCGGCTTCGGCAATCTCCGCCGCGGTGGGCGGGTCCGAGCGCAGGTACCGCTCGGTGAAACGGACGCAGCCCATATCCGTGCTGAGCGCGGCCAGCACCCCGTTGGCGGTGCCCAGCACGAACTCCGTGCTGCCGCCGCCGAGGTCGACCACCAGCACCTTCTCTCCCGGCGTCGGGGCCAGGACACTGGCGGCACCGGTAAAGGACAGCTCGGCCTCTTCGCGGCCACTGATCACCTCCGGTTCCACTCCGAGGCGGTCGCGGATGCCGTCAACAAAAACCTGCCGGTTGGCCGCGTCGCGGGTGGCAGAGGTGGCAACAAAACGCAGGCTTTCGGCCCCGTGGCTGCGCAGTTGCACCGCGTATTCTTCCGCCGCGGCGAACGTCCGCTCCAGCGCTTCGGGAGCCAGCGCCCCGGTTGCGTCAACCCCCTGCCCCAGCCGCACGACTTTCATCTCCCGGACCACGTCGCTCAACCCCCCGTCCTGCACGTCGGCAATCAGCAGGCGGATCGAGTTGGTCCCGCAATCGATGGCTCCGACACGTGCCACTAGGACTCCACTCCCCCGGCTGCGCCGGGCGTTCGAGGATCGACGGCGTTGGCGCCATCGGAGGATTCTTTGCTGCCGGACCGCCTGGCCTTCTTCGCGGCCAGCTCGTCGGCCGGCAGGCCCTGGGTCCGGGTATGGCGGCTCAGATCACGGGCGGGCGCGGCCCCTTCAACGTCCCAGGCGCCGGCGCAATAGCAGCGGTCGGCGGTCCACCATTCGGCGATGCCCTCAAGCGCCTCGTCGCCCAGCGGATTCACGCCCGGACCCGCGGCCAGCGAATGGCCGACCAGGACGTGCAGGCACTTGACCCGGGTGGGCATTCCGCCGGCCGAGACGCCCGCAATCTCGGGCACCTCTCCGATGCCTGACCGGCGGCCCACCTCGTTCCGCGCGGCCAGGTACTCCTCGTGGGCGCGCCGGTAGGCCGCGGCCAGTTCGGGATCGCTCTCGAGCCGGGCAGTCATTTCCGTCATGACCCCGGCCGCTTCCAGCCGGGACACTGCGGAGGTAATGACCGGGTGGGTCAGATAGTAGGTGGTGGGGAACGGGATGCCGTTACCCAACCGCGGCGCGGTCGTGGCGACCAGCGGGTTTCCGCAGACGCAGCGCGCGCCGATTTCCACTACATCGCGTACCGGTCTGCCAAGCTGGCGGCTCAACGTGTCGAGGTCTTCGGGGGTGGGTGTGCGCTGAGCGGCGTTCATGGCTCAGTCCTTCCTGGCGCTGCGGTTCGTACGGCAGCGTGTCGTGTGGTCCGGCAGCCGCAGCTGCCGGAATGTTAGTCAGCGGCGGGCGCGTCCGTGGCGGCCCGGGTCATCGAATTCCACAGTGCGTCAACCCACGGCAAGTCCTCCGGCGCGGTCGCGGATGCGTGTTCGTCCGACTCGCCCAGTCCTTCCGCGCCGGTGACCATGTACCGCTTCTCCCCCGGCATTACATAGAATATGCGATCCCGCGCCTGCTGCTTGATGTAGGCGGGGTCGTCCCAGCGGGCCAGCTCCTTGGTCAGCTGCTGATGGGAGTCTTTCTTGGCGGCGATGTCCGCCTGCAGGGCGGCCAGTTCTGCCCGCTGCTCAATGAAAATCCGCACCGACGGCGCCAGCAGCACCGTGATGGACACCAAGACCACCGCCAGCGCCAGCAGCCGGCCGGAGAATGCTTTGGCCGGGACCGGGACGGCATCGGCAGGCACTTCCTGGGCCGGTTCCTGGTGTTCGCGGCCCGCAGGCGCGTCCGGCTGCCTGATTCCCTCGGACAGCTGCCGGCGTTCTGCGGCGCGGGCTTCCGACGGCGCGGGCTTGGGTTTTGCCGGTGGTTTCGGTTTTCGCCGCTGGCCCGCCTCCGGTGTGCGCGGGGCGGCGGCCTCGGGCCGGACCGCTGCGGCCGGCGCCGTTCGGCCGAAGTCGGCCCGAATGACTTTTCCGGTTTCCGGTTCCCGGCGATCGGTGCCCTTGCCATCCCCCTGGCCGCTGCCCTGCGCAGGCCCACCGCCGGCCGGACGGTTGGCCCGCGGCATGTTGGGGCGTCGGGTGGACATTGAGGCTCCTCACCGTGGTTGTCGAGCGGGGCCCGCGTCGGCTGACAGCCGGACCCCGCTTAAGACATTACCGAGGGTTGGGCCGAACTACGCCGTGAAACGCGGGAAAGCGCTGCGACCGGCGTAGCGCGCCGCGTCGTCGAGCTCTTCCTCGATCCGCAGCAGCTGGTTGTACTTCGCCACGCGCTCCGAACGGGCCGGGGCACCGGTCTTGATCTGGCCGGCATTGGTGGCCACGGCGATGTCGGCGATGGTGGTGTCCTCGGTTTCACCGGAGCGGTGCGAGGTGATGGTGGTGTAGCCATTGCGCTGGGCCAGGGCCACGGCCTCCAGGGTTTCGGTCAGCGACCCGATCTGGTTGACCTTGACCAGCAGCGAGTTGGCGGTCTTGGCATCGATGCCCTGCTGCAGGCGCTCCGGGTTGGTGACGAACAGATCGTCGCCCACCAGTTGCACCTTGTCGCCGAGCTCGGCCGTCAAGGTTGCCCAGCCGTCCCAATCGGATTCGTCCAGCGGATCTTCGATGGATACCAGCGGGAAATCCGCCACCAGCTGACCGTAGTAGGCACTCATCTCCGCAGCCGTCAGGGCCTTGCCCTCGAACTGGTACGCGCCGTCCTGGTAGAACTCGGAGGATGCCACGTCCAGGGCCAGCGCAATGTCCTTGCCCGGCGTGTAGCCGGCGCGGGTGATCGCCTCGGTGATCAGGTCCAGCGCGGCCCGGTTGCTGGGCAGGTTCGGGGCGAATCCGCCCTCGTCGCCCAGCCCGGTGGAGAGGCCCTTCTCCTTCAGCACGGCCTTGAGGCTGTGATAGACCTCCACGCCCCAGCGCAGGCCCTCGGAGAAGGTTGCGGCGCCCAGCGGCACCACCATGAACTCCTGGATGTCGACGTCGGAGTCGGCGTGCGATCCGCCGTTGAGGATGTTCATCAGCGGCACCGGCAGCACGTGCGCGTTCGGTCCGCCCAGGTACTTGTACAGCGGAAGGTTGGCGGATTCGGCGGCTGCCGATGCCACAGCCAGCGAGACACCCAGGATGGAGTTGGCACCCAGATCGGACTTGTTGGACGTGCCGTCCAGGTCCAGCATGGTCTGGTCGATCAGCCGCTGGTCGGTGGCGTCGAGGCCCACCAGCGCCGGCTGGATGGTATCCAGCACCGCGGCCACGGCCTGGCTGACGCCCTTGCCCAGGTAGCGGCCCTTCTCGCCATCGCGGCGTTCGACGGCCTCGAAAGCACCGGTGGAGGCGCCGGACGGAACTGCGGCGCGGCCCATCGAGCCGTCGGACAGCAGCACCTCAACTTCAACGGTGGGGTTGCCGCGGGAATCAAGGATTTCACGCGCGTGGATGGCATCGATCAGCGCCATGGAGTAGCTCCTGTTCGTTGGAACGAAAGATGGAATGTCTGCAGGCCAGGCAACCGCCGGCCGCAAGGTCCGGCTTAAGACTAATCGAGATCAGCCGGTGGAGTTTTCTTCCGTTACGCGCTGCTGGAATCGCCGGACGGCGACTCGGAGCGCCTGCTCTGGGTCCACGCCGGCTTTTGCGGCGCGGCGGACGACGGCGAACAGCGTCTCGCCGACCTCAGCTTCCGTCATGCCCGGCTCGCCTTCCGAGGTGCGACCGCCGTGCGGCGCCGCGGCGGCGGAGCCGTCCCCGCCCGGCTCGGCCCGCTCCGCGGAACCGGCCCGGCTCGCCCGGTCCAGGGATTTCGCCGCCAGGGTCAGCGCCGGCAGCGACGTCGGAACGCCCTCGAACGGCGTGGTCCGCTCCGGTTTCTCCGCGGCCTTCACCTCGTCGTAGCTGGCGACGATCTCGGCGATGGTGTCCGGAAACGTCTCCTGCAAGGACCCGTCCGGCCGGAACACGTGCCGGTTCCGCCGGATGAGTTTGGCAGTCAATGTGGCGGCCACGGCGTCGAAGTCGAAATGCCCGCGTTCTTCCTGCAGCCGGGCATGCAGCAGCACCTGGAACAGCACGTCGGCCAGTTCGCCCCTGAGCTCGGCCACGTCCGCCCGCCCGGTGTGGCCTGTTTCGATCGCCTCGGCCAGCTCGTGGGCCTCCTCGACCAGGTACTCAACGAGCGATTCATGCGTCAGTGCGGCCGTCCACAAGCAGTGTTCGCGCAGCTGCGCCACGACCTCGAGCAGCCGGGGAACCGCCCAACCAGGGCCAGGCTCCGCCGTCGTGCTTCCCCAGCGCCGTCCCGGTGCTGGTGGCTGACCGGCGTGCGCCATGGTCCCGTCAGTCCAGCTGGCTGCGGAAGCCCTCGCCGATGTACTCGACGAGCGCCTCGCGCTCTTCCAGCGGCAGGAAGGCGGCTTCCGCGGCGTTGAGCGTGATCTCCAGCAGGTCGTCCAGATCGTAATCGAAGGTTTCAACCAGCAACTCGTACTCGTCCGAGAGCGTGACCCCGCTCATCAGCCGGTTGTCCGTGTTGATCGTGACCTTGAACCCGGTCTGGTAGAGCAGGTCGAACGGATGGGCTTCAATGCCTTCGCCGAAAACGGAGATGGCGCCGGTCTGGAGGTTGGACGACGGGCTGCACTCCAGCGGGATGCCGCGGTCGCGGACCCATGCGGCGACCCGGCCCAGGGTGACCATCCCGACCTCGTCGCCGTCCTCGTCGTCCGGGCCGAAGTCCACCTGGATGTCCTCGGCGATCCGCACGCCGTGGCCCAGCCGCAGTGCACGGCCGCTGACCAGCGCATCAGCGATGCTGTCCACACCGGCCGCCTCGCCGGCGTGCACGGTGACCGGGAACTGGTGTTCGGCCAGATAGGTAAATGCGTCCTTGAAGCGCGAGGCCGGGAAACCCTCCTCGGCGCCCGCAATGTCGAAGCCGACGGCGCCCCGGTCCCGGTGGCGGACGGCGAGTTCGGCGATCTCCTGAGAGCGGTCGGCATGCCGCATCGCGGTGATCAGCTGGCCAACCTGGATGGGCCGTCCGCTGGCCTCGACGGCGTCCACGCCCGCTTCCAGCCCGGCCTGGACGGCTTCGACGGCTTCGTCCAAGGTCAGGCCCTTGGCCAGGTGCTGCTCCGGTGCCCAGCGGACCTCTCCGTAGACTACGCCGTCGTCGGCCAGGTCCTCGACGAATTCCTGTGCCACGCGGAACAGGCCTTCCTTGGTCTGCATCACGGCGACGGTGTGATCGAAGGTTTCCAGGTAGCGGACCAGCGAGCCGGAGTCTGCCGACTCCCGGAACCATTCGCCCAGTGCCACCGGGTCGGTGGAGGGCAGCTCGTGCCCCGCGGCGGCGGCCAGTTCGATGATCGTGGCCGGGCGCAGGCCGCCGTCCAGATGGTCGTGCAGTGATACCTTCGGCAGGCTGCGGATGTCGATGTCCATGTCGGCTGCGGTGTCTTCGGAGTAATCAGGCTCAGTCACACGCACCACCTTACGCGAGCACGTCGCCTGCCTGAACCGGTTCGGCTTCTGCCGGCCGATTCAATCGGTCAGTGGCTCAATCGTCCAGCGCGGCCGTGGAGCGGTTGCGCGAGGGCACGGCCACGGTCTGGTACGGCTCGAAGCGCACCGTGCGCGAACCCGATTCCGGCGGTTGGTCGCCGGGATGGCGCCGCCGCGGCACTGAGGCACCTGCACTCCCGGCTGGGAAGTCGTCATGGGTGGCCTGCTGCCCGGCACCCGCCGGCTCCGTACTGCTGTGCGCGGCCTGGGCTGCAACGCGCAGCCTCGCGGCGTGGCGGCGGCCGGCCAGCTTCATGCCATGGTCCAGCGCCAGGCCCAGCAACAGTGCCAGCACGATGGCCAGGGCCGCGGCCAGCAGGGTGTGGTCGTGGAACCACTGGCCCGCCAGCGCACCGATGCCCACGGAGTACAAGGCCCACGAGATGCCGGCCGCCACGGAGAACAGGACGAACTTGCGGTGGTTGTATCCGGTGGCGCCGGCGGTCATGTTGACGGCAACGCGGCCCACCGGAATGTAGCGGGCGCCAAGGATCAGCAGGGCGCCGCGCCGGTCCAGTTCCCGGCGTGCCCAGGCGAAGGCCGCGGCAACGCGTGGGCGCTGCATCCAGCGGAAGCGGTCCGCGCCGATGCTGCGGCCGATCAGATAAGCAATGTTGTCGCCGGCGATGGCGCCTGCCGCTGCGATGGCAACGACCAGCCAGATGTTGGGCGCTCCAGCGGATACGGCGATGGCGGCCAGCGCGACGACGACCGATTCGCTGGGAACCGGCGGAAAGATGCCGTCAATCAGGCAGAGCGCCAAGAGCAGTGGGTAGATCCACCATTGTGCTGCCGCGTCGATGATGAAGACGCTGAGCGCGTCCATGAAAGTCTGCACGAGGTGTTCCTGTCCGCTGGATGTCTAAGTCCAACGATGCCATGCCGCATTTGGTGCCGCTATCGGGTAAATCCCTGACCGGGCCCCCATCGGTCAACGCCGCAGACCCTGCAGTGCGCCGGAGCTTCCCCCAAGCTCCGGCCGCACACATCATCGTAGCCGGGCGCCGGTAGGACCGGGAAGAGGTTTATCCAGCGAATCTATAAAACACTATCCCCAGTTGTTTCCAGCTGGGGGCCGGGGCAGACCGGTCTCGCCCGTCCTCCTAGATGCGGATGTAGGCCGCGCCGTCGAACTGACAGGTGGCAAGGTAGGCCACAGCGGCAGGCACGACCTTCACGCCGGACGCCCGAGGTGCAGGACGAGATGGTTTGTGACGCGGCGCCTTAGGCAATCCGGTCAATGATCAGCCGGCGGTCCGGCCGGCTTCCCTCGGGAGCAATAACGACGGCGTCGCGCAGCGCCTCCTTGGCCCGGTCGAACCTTTCGGGGGTATCGGTCAGCAGCGTCATCAGCGGTTCGCCTGCGCGGACCGTGGCTCCGGGCTTGGCATGCATCCGCACGCCGGCGCCGGCCTGCACGGCGTCCTCCTTACGGGCACGTCCTGCCCCCAGCCGCCACGCGGCCACGCCCACCGCCAGGGCGTCCAACTGGACCAGCACGCCGTCTGCCGGCGCGTAGACAACCTCGGCTTCCCGGGCCACCGGCAAGGAGGCGTCGGGGTCCCCGCCCTGGGCACGGATCATGGACTTCCAGACATCCATCGCCCGGCCGTCCCGCAGCGCTGCCGCCGGGTCGGCGTCGGCCACGCCGGCTGCCTGCAGCATCTCTTCGGCCAGCTTTAGCGTCAGCTCCACCACGTCCTCGGGGCCGCCACCGGCGAGCACTTCCACCGATTCTTCGACTTCGATGGCATTGCCCGCGGTGAGCCCCAGCGGGGTGCTCATGTCCGTGAGCAGTGCCACCGTGTTCACACCGGCGTCCTTGCCCAGGGCCACCATGGTTTCGGCCAGTTCGCGGGCGTCGCACTCATCCTTCATAAAGGCACCGCTGCCGACCTTCACATCCAGCACCAGCGAGCCGGTGCCTTCGGCGATCTTCTTGCTCATGATCGAGGAGGCAATCAGCGGGATCGCTTCCACCGTGCCGGTCACGTCCCGCAGCGCATAGAGCTTCTTGTCCGCGGGGGCAAGGCCGGAGCCGGCCGCGCAGATCACCGCGCCGACGTCTGCCAGCTGTTTCATCATCTCCTCATTGGTGAGCAGCGCCCGCCAACCCGGGATCGATTCAAGCTTGTCCAGGGTGCCGCCGGTGTGGCCCAGCCCGCGCCCGGAGAGCTGCGGCACGGCGACGCCGAAAACGGCCACCAGGGGCGCCAGCGGAAGGGTGATCTTGTCCCCCACCCCACCGGTCGAGTGCTTATCCGCTGTCGCTTTGCCGAGGGAAGCGAAGTCCATTCGCTCGCCGGAGGCGATCATCGCCGTCGTCCAGTGCGCAATCTCTTCCCGGTCCATGCCGTTGAGAAGGATGGCCATATTCAGCGCGGACATTTGCTCGTCGGCGATGGCCCCGCGAGTGTAGGCATCGATAGTCCAGGCGATCTGCTCCGGGCTCAGCGTTCCCTTGTCGCGCTTGGTCCGGATGATGTCCACCGCATCGAAAGTTTGGGTCATACCCTGTTCCTCACTTGATCCGTTCCGGCTTATCAGGCCAGATGCTGCGGGCCGAAGGCGTCCGGCAGCACGTCGTCCATGGTCTTGACTCCGGCCGGCGTCATCAGCAGCATGCCGGGCGCCCGAAACTCGTACAACAGCTGCCGGCACCGGCCGCACGGCATCAGCGCTTTGCCGTCCCGGTCCACGCAGCTGAAGGCCACCAATTTTCCGCCGCCGGTCATGTTCAGCTGGCTGACCAGCGAACACTCGGCGCACAGGGTCAGCCCGTAGGAAGCGTTTTCCACGTTGCAGCCGGAGACTATCCGCCCGTCGTCGGTCAGCGCTGCCGCGCCGACCGGGAACCCCGAATACGGCACGTAGGCCCGCCGCATGGCGTCCGCCGCGGACCGCTGGAGTGCGTCCCAGTCAATGTCATTGGGGTGATCCGTCGTCGGTTCCATCGCTCAACCCTTGATATACGGCACGCCGCTGGCGGCCGGCGGTCGGGCACGGCCCACCAGCCCGGCGACCGCGAAGATGGTCACCACGTAGGGCAGCATGGCCAGGAACTGGTTCGGCACCGTGGACCCGAGAGCACTGAGCACGTACTGCAGATTGGTGGCGAACCCGAACAGCAGGGCGGCGAAGAACGCCCAGATCGGGTTCCAGCGTCCGAAGATCAACGCCGCGAGTGCGATGTAGCCCTGCCCGGCTGTCATGTCCCGGCCGAAACTGGATACAAGGACCAGGGTAAAGAAGGCACCGCCGAATCCGGCCACGACGCCGGCCAGCAAGACGTTCATGAACCGCATCCGGTTGACCTTCACGCCCAGCGTGTCTGCGGCCTTGGGGTGCTCGCCGACGGCGCGCGTCCGCAGGCCCCACTTGGTGTGGAACAGTCCGACGTAGATGACGGCCACCGCGATGTACATCAGGTAGCCGACCACCGACTGCTCGAACAGGATGGGGCCGATAACCGGAATGTCGGATAAGACCGGGATGCTGATGACCTGCAGGCGCGGCGGCGAGTTCCAAGCGGCCGGATCGGCGGACAGCACAGTCGAGAACAGGAACCCGGTCAGGCCGGAGACCAGCACGTTCAGCACCACGCCGACAATCACCTGGTTGACGATGTACTTGATGCTGAACAGCGCCAGCACCGCCGAAACCATGACGCCGCCAACGGCCGCTGCAGCCAGTCCGACGTAGGCGTTACCGGACAGCGAGCCGGCAACCGCGGCGGAGAAGGCACCGAAGAGCAGCTGCCCTTCAATGGCAATGTTGACCACGCCGGATCGTTCGCACAGCACTCCGGAGAGGGATCCGAAGATCAGGGGCACGGCCAACGTGACGGAACCGGCCAGCAGCCCGTAAAGGGCCACGTTCGGTGTGCGGGCGCTGCCCACCACCCAGGTCAGGAAACCGACAATGAAGAGTACGGCAAACACGGCCACCAGCCAGCCGGGAACCCTCCGGCCGGCCCGGACCAGGCGGAACGACCAGATGGCGGCGGCCAGCATCAGGACGGCGGTGGCCCAGCCGGTGACAACCGCCGAGAGGACAATATTGGGCAACACCACGGCGTCGCTGGGATCCGAGAGCCGGAAGGTGACGGAGTTGTCCGGCGCGCCGATGGCGAAGACCAGGAGTGCCATGACGGCCAGCACGGCCAGGATGACCGGGGTCTTCCAGTTCCGCACGGTATCCGCGGTGGCTGATCCTTGTTGCGGTTCGGTGGCAGTAGCCGTGCTCATGCTGCACCTCCGGTGCTTGCGGTCTTTCGGGGTTTTGCCGTCAGCTGGCCCGGCTCCGGCAACCGGAAGATGGCCCGGACCAGCGGCGGAGCTGCGATGAACAGAACGATCAGGGACTGGACCACCAGCACAATGTCGATCGCGGTGCCGGTGTCTGTCTGCATGGTGACGCCGCCGGCGCGGAAGGCGCCGAACAGCACGCCGGCCGCAAACGTTCCCCACGGCGTCGAACGCCCCAGCAATGCCACGGTGATGGCATCGAAACCGAAGCTGGCCGCCACGCCCGCGGTCAACACCTGTTCGGTGCCCGCCACCTGTGCGGTGCCGGCCAGCCCGGCAAGGGCACCGGCGAGCACCATGACCACGACGTAGCCCTTGGTGACGCTGATGCCGGCCGTCCGGGCGGCGTGCGGATTAGAGCCCACGGCCCGCAACTCGAAGCCGACGGTCGAGCGGTTGAGCAGCCACCAAGCAAAGAACGTAGCGAGGAGGGCGACGATGAAGCCCCAGTGCAGCCGGAAGGTGTCGCCGAAGAGCGGCGGATACATGGCTGTCTCGTCCAGCTGGGGGCTGATCGGATTAGTGGAGCCCGGCCGCTGGAATGCCGGAATGGTCAGCAGGTAGAGCACCAAGTTGATGGCCACATAGTTGAGCATGATCGACACGATCACCTCATGGGCACCCGTCTTGGCCTTCAACAAGCCAACGAGGCCGCCCCAGAGTGCGCCGCCCACGATGCCGGCCAGAATGACCAACAGCAAATGCACGCCCACCGGCAGGTGCCAGCTGAATCCGACCCAAGCGGCCAGGGTAGCGCCGATGATGATCTGGCCCTGCGCGCCAATGTTGAACAGTCCCGCGCGGAAGGCCAGCGCTACGCCCAGGCCGGCGCAGATCAGCGGTGTGGCCACGGTCAGCGTCTGCGTCAGCGGATAGATCATCCGGGAAAAGGTGGAGCCGTCGGCGTTGAAGACCGACCCTTGGAAGAGGGCGATGTAGGCCTCCGATGCGGCCGTCCAGGCCGCGCCCAGCATGTCCTGCGGCCTGGCAAAGAAGTAGCTGGAAGTCCTGGCCACTTCTTCGTTGGTTAGCGCGATCAGGATGCCGCCGGCAATCAGGGCCAGCACGACGGCGAGGACCGACACCAGGGCATTGCCCGTGACGATCCGCTGCATCACGCTCTGCTGCTCGCGCAACGCCGGCTGCAGGCTCTCCCCCGTGACCGGAACCGCAGGCGGCGCCTGAGTGCCATCGCCGAGCTCAGCGGCTGCTACGAGCCGCTGCTCGTCGCCGTCGACCGCTGCCTTGCCACCGCGCTCGTGCCGCTTCCTGGTCTGCCTGCCGGTCTCGTCCGCGCTCATTTCTCGCCTCCTTCGACGTCTGTCTGCTGTGCTTCGGCCTGCGGCTGCCGGGCTTGCTGTGCCTGCGCTTCTTCTGCCTTCATCCCGGCCATCATCAGGCCCAGTTCGCCGCGCGAAGTGCCCGCCGGGACGATCCCCATCAGCCGTCCCTGGTAGAGCACGGCGATCCTGTCGGCCAACTCCAGCACTTCGTCCAACTCGGTGGACACGATCAGCACCGGCGTGCCGACGTCGCGCTCGGCGACGATCCGCTTGTGCAGGAACTCAATCGAGCCAACATCGACACCACGGGTTGGTTGCGAGGCGATGAAGAGCTTCAAGGGCCTCGACAGTTCCCGTGCCATCACCACCTTCTGCTGGTTTCCGCCGGACAGCGTGCCCGCTGCGGCTTCCGCTGACTGTGTGCGGACGTCGAACTCGGCGATGTATTGGTCGGCGTTTTTGGCAATCAAGGCCGGCTTCATGGCCAGGCCGCGGGCAAAGGGCGGCCGGTCATAACGGTTAAGAATGAGGTTTTCCGCGACGGAGAAGGTACCGACCAGGCCTTCGACGCTGCGGTCCTCCGGCACGAAGCCAACCCCGGCTCCGATGATGTCCTTGACCCGTTTCCCGACGAGTTCGCGGCCCTCAAGCCGGATGGAGCCCGACACGTGGTCTTGCAGGCCCAGGATGGCCTCGGTCAGTTCGGTCTGCCCGTTGCCCTGAACACCGGCCACCGCCATGATCTCGCCGCGGGCAATACCAAAGCTGATGCCGTCCACCACGCGCTGGCCGGTGGGCGAAAGCACCGTGAGGTCGGAGACCGTGAACGTTTCTTCTCCCGGCTGCGCCGCTTCCTTGTTCAGCGTCAGGCTGACTGCACGGCCCACCATCATCTCCGCCAATTCCGTGGTGGAGGCCGACGCCGGGGCGTCGCCGACCACCTTGCCGCGGCGGATCACCGTAATGATGTCGGAAACAGCTTTGACCTCGCGCAGCTTATGCGAGATGAAGACGATCGCTTTGCCGTCTGCCTTGAGCTGGCCCATGATGCCCAGCAGTTCATCGGTTTCCTTGGGCGTAAGGACAGCGGTCGGCTCATCCAGGATCAGCACTTCGGCGTCACGGAGCAAGGCCTTGATGATTTCCACACGCTGCTGCACGCCGACGGGCAGGTCCTCGATCACGGCGTCTGGGTCCACTTGGAAACCGTACTGATCCGAAATTTCCCTGATGCGGGCCCGGGTGTCGTCGAGATTGAGCATTCCGCCGGCCTTCGTGGCCTCGTTGCCCAGTGCCACGTTTTCGGCGACCGTGAAGACCGGGACCAGCATGAAGTGCTGGTGCACCATGCCGATGCCGGCCGCCATGGCATCGCCGGGGCCCGCGAAGGTCACCGGCTTGTCGTCCACCAGGATCTGGCCTTCGGTCGGCTCGTAGAGTCCGTAGAGGACGTTCATCAGCGTCGACTTCCCGGCGCCGTTTTCGCCTAGCAGGCTGTGGACCTGTCCCGGCTGGACCACAAGGTCAATGTGGTCGTTGGCGACCAGGGAACCGAATCGTTTGGTGATTCCTTTGAGCTCGAGCTTCAAACCCCAACCCACCTGTTCTTTGTCCGTAGGTACGACGGTCCTCATCCGGCATGGTTTCGAGCGCTGGCCGCCCTTAAGCTGTGCCTAGCCTAAACCGATTGGGCCGCTGACAGCACGAACCGCCGCTCTCGGCACCGATGTCTGGTACGGAGAGCGGCGGTCCGCTTCATGCTTACTGCTGCGGGCTGGCCTTCGATTCGACCTTGATCTCGCCGGAGATGATCGACTCCTTGATGGTCTCCAGTTCCGACTTGGTTTCATCGGAAACAGCAGCGTCAAGATCGTGGAACGGAGCCAATGCCACGCCGCCGTTCTCCAACGTGCCAACGTACGGGGTGCTGTCGAAGTTGCCCTCGGTGTCGGTCTTGATGACGTCCTCGACGGCGTTGCCCATCAGCTTCATCACGGACGTGAGGATGAATTCCTCTGCCTTGCCGGCGGTCTCGTAGCCGTCCGAGTCGACCCAGACCACTTTGGCATCTTTGCCATCCGCGTTGGCCTCGATCACGGCGTCCAGGGTGCCGAGGCCAACCGGCCCGGCCACCGGCATGATGATGTCGGCGCCCTCGTTGATGAAGTTCAGGGTGTTGGTCTTGCCCTTGCCCTGATCCTCAAAGTTGCCCACGAAGGTACCGTTCTGGGACTTCTTGTCCCAGCCCAGCAGTTCTACGTTGGCGTCCTTCTGCTTGTTGTAGTAGTCCACGCCGTCGGCGAACCCGTCCATGAAGATGGTGACGGTGGGAATGTTCATACCGCCGTAGGTGGCCACCTTGCCGGTTTCGCTGGTTGCCGCCGCAGCGTAGCCCGCCAGGAAGGCGGCCTGTGCCGTGTCGTAGATGATCGGCTTGACGTTGTCGGTAAACTCCGGGTCGCTGTAGTCGACGATGGCGAAGTTGGTCTCCGGGTTAGCCTTCGCAGCTTCCTTGGTCACGTCGCCCAGCAGGAAGCCGACCGTGAGGACGAGGTTGCAGTCGGCCTGCACCATGGCATCCACGTTCGGGCCGAAGTCGGTCTCAGCCTGGGATTCCGCCTCACTGATTTTGATGCCCAGGTCTTCCTCAGCCATCTTCAGGCCTTCATAGCTGGACTGGTTGAACGAACGGTCGTCGAATCCACCCGAGTCGGAGACGATGCAGCCCCGATAGTCGGTGGCTTCGGCTGCGGGGCTGCCGCCGCCGCCCTGCTCGGCCGGCGGAGCGCCGCAGCCGGTCAGGACCAGGGCGGATGCGCCGAGCACTGCGGCGGAGAGGCCGGTGCCGCGCTTAATCTTGCGCAGTGAAGTCTTCAATTATCCTCCATAAAAGAATGTCTGCCCACGCCAACAGTTCAATGGTCGCTTCACAAGAAGTGCGGCGCATGCCTTGTACTCCGCGTGGCACAGCACCTGGCCTGCAGGTGCACAGTTGATGAACCTACAGTAGTGGGCCGGCGGGCTACGGGCGACGAAATAGGGACGGGCTCGCCGTGATTGTTCAAAAGTTGTTACTTTTGGGTAGCTCCCGCGATGAGATCCCGGTGGCGGCGTGCAGCCAGAGTTGCCGCCTTAGCCATCACCCGGACGCCTACGCCGATGGCATGCTCGTCCGGACGGTAGTCGCCGCGGTGCAGATCAAAGGTTTCGCCCCCGGGTGTCCGGGTGCCAAGCCGCATCATGGCGCCGGGCACTTCCTGCGTCATCCAGGCAAAGTCCTCGCCGCCCATCGACTGCGGAGTCAGGGTCACCGCGTCCTCACCCAGCTCGCTCCGGGCCGCGGCTTCGATCAGCGTTGTCTCCCGCTCGGTGTTGATGACCGGAGGCACCCCACGGATGTGCTCCAGCTTGACGTCCACGCCGAACGGGGCCGCCACCTGGTTCACCACCTCGTCCACCAGCTCACCGGCGGCTTGCCATGCTTCGCCGTCGAGGCAGCGCATGGTTCCGGCCATGTAGCCCACCGACGGAATGGCGTTCGGGGCCGCCCCTGCCTGGATCTGGCCCCAGACCAGGGAGACCGCGCTGCGAACGTCGATCCGCCGGTTGATGACGGCCGGAACGCTGACAGCAATCTCGGCCAGCGCGAACACCAAGTCCTCGGTCAAGTGGGGGCGCGAGGTATGCCCACCTCGGCCGTTGAGCTGAATCCGGATGGTGTCGGAAGCGGAGGTAATGGCGCCAATCCGAGTGCCGACCAGTCCGACGTCGATCCGGGGGTCGCAGTGCAGCGCCAGAATGCGGGGCAGCCCGTTCAGGACGCCCTGCTCAATCACGGCCAGCGCCCCGCCGGGCATCGTTTCCTCGGCAGGCTGGAAAATCACCCGGACGCGGGCCGGCAGCTCGCCTTCCATGTCAAGTTTGCGCAGGACCAGCGCCACACCCAGCATCACCGTGGTGTGGATATCGTGTCCGCAGGCATGGCTGATGCCGGTATGGACCGAGGCGTAGTCCAGGCCCGTTTCCTCCAGGATCGGCAGCGCATCAATGTCCGCGCGCAGGCCGATGGCCAGCGGGCCTTCGCCTACATCCACAAAGAGCCCGGTGCCGTCCAGCAGTTGCGGTTCCAGCCCTGCGGCCGTCAATCGCGCCGCGAGCTTCTCCGTGGTGAGGAATTCCTTGTGCGACAGCTCAGGATGCTGGTGCAGGTCTCGCCGGAAGTGCCTCAGTTCATCCAGCAGTGGCGATGCCCAGACGCCGATATTGAGATTGGCCGTCGGAGTTTCTGAAATCTTCTGCACACATGCACTCTAGCGACTTGCGCGCCCGCCCACTGAGGCCGCGCACCGGACACTGACGTTTCCGCGTAACTTTCGCCGGCTGCCGCGCCCCGTTCCGCTACAGGACGTCCGTGTCGCCGCTGGCTCTGAGGTGTTCCACAGCTGACTTCACCTTCTGCGCGTGTTCCTTGGTAGTGACCAGCAGCGCATCCGGGGTATCGACCACCACGACGTCGTCGATACCGATCAACGCAATCACCCGCTTGGTATCGGAAACCACGACGCCGGTGGCGGACTCCGCGAAGACCCTCGCCCCATCGCCGAGCACCGTCAGCCCGGACGTTTCACTGGCGGTGTTCAGCCGCCCGATGGCGGCGAAGTCGCCCACATCGTCCCAGGAGAAAGATCCGGGGATCATCGCCACATCACCCGCGGCCGCCGCAGGCTCGGCCACCGCGTAGTCGATGGCCGTCTTGGGCAGGCCGGGCCAGACCCGGCGCATGACCGCGCCGCGCTCCGGGGTGTCCCAGGCCTCGGCGATCTCCGTCAACCCGGCAAAGAGTTCAGGTTCGTTGGTTTCCAGATGCTTGAGCAGCAGGTCCACCGGGGCCACGAACATGCCCGCGTTCCACGAATACTCCCCCGTTGCCAGGTAGCCGAGTGCCACCTGCTCGTCGGGCTTCTCCACGAACTCGGCCACTGCATGCGCGTTCGGAGCCCCGGGCACGTGCAGTGCCCCGGCGGAACGAATGTAACCGAACCCGGTGGCCGGGTGGGTCGGGGTGATCCCGATCGTGACGATGTAGCCTTCGGCCGCGGTATGCACTGCCTCGCGCACCGCCTGCTGGAAATCTTCCACGGGAGTGATCACCTGGTCGGCGGCGAACGAGCCCATGATAATCCGCGGATCGCGGCGGTGCAGGATCGCCGCGGCCAGGCCGATGGCAGCCGCCGAGTCCTTCGGATCCGGCTCCAGCACCAGGTTGGCATCTTCCAGCTCCGGCAACTGCGCACAGACCGCCTGACGGTGCAGCTTGCCGGTGACCACCAGCGTCCGCCCTTGGCACAAAGGCTCCAAGCGTGCATAGGTAGCGCGGATCAGGGTGGACCCGGAACCGGTCAGATCATGCAGGAATTTCGGAGCGGCCGCCCGCGACAGCGGCCACAAACGCGTCCCGGTACCGCCCGCCGGGATCACCGCATAGAAACGATCCAGCACGGCATCATCGGCCGCGCCCCGGCCTGCTAATTGAGTCTTCACCCTCTCCACGGTAATCCCCCGGAATGGTAGACGCCTCCATCCCGGGGCTGATTTTGGGCACCGTGGGCAGTTGAGGGGGCACCGGCCAGACCAGAAAAACCTAATTAGGGCATGGTTAAGTTGCGTATACCGCCGCAAATCCGCGGAAAACCGCGATGACGCCACTATTTGGCCGCCTGGTGTTAAAAAGGTCACACCGGTCGGTTCCTAAATTGAATAAGCCATCAGCGAAGCCTAGATTAGTCTTGAGCTAAGAGCGCTCTCGCACCGGCGTCAACTCTTGCGTGGAAGCCACGCTGCGCCTCTGCGATGCAGGGAGGGTAATTCAGTGTCGAAGACACCAGCAGGGACCTTATACCGCGGCCGTGAAGGCATGTGGTCTTGGGTAGGACACCGCATCACGGGCGTCTCAATCTTTTTCTTTCTCTTGGTACACGTACTCGACACCGCGTTGGTCCGGGTTTCGCCCGGCGCCTATGACGCTGTCATGGCCACGTACAAGAACCCGATCATGGCCGTCTTGGAAGCCGGGCTCGTGGCAGCCATCGTCTTCCATGCCTTCAACGGGCTCCGGATCATCCTCATTGACTTCTGGAAGAAGGGCCCGAAGAACCAGGCCAAGCTTCTGTGGGGCGTCGTCGGCCTCGCGGTCATCGTCATGATCCCGTTCCTCATCCGCCACCTCACGCTCGCTTTCACGTTCGCCTTCAACGGGGGTCAGTAACTCATGTCGGTCAACTCTGAAATTCAGACCCCCCGCAGCGCCCGCATTGCTCCCGAGTACTCCCGCAACAAGGGGCGCAAGGGCAACTTTGAGATGTACGCCTGGCTGTTCATGCGGCTCTCCGGCCTCATCTTGGTCGTGCTCGTCTTCGGCCACTTGTTCGTCAACTTGATGCTCGGCGACGGCGTCCACGCCATTAACTTCGGCTTCGTCGCCGGCAAATGGGCCGACCCGTTCTGGCAGGTCTGGGACCTGGCCATGCTGTGGCTGGCAATGCTGCACGGCACCAATGGCGTCCGCACCATCATCGAGGACTACGCGGAGAAGGACAGCACCCGCTTCTGGTTCAAGATGGTCCTGTACGTGGCCTCTGCCGTCATCATCGTGCTCGGCACCCTGGTGATCTTCACCTTTGATCCGTGCCCGGCCAACGCCAGCGCCGAGCTGCTGCCGTCCTTCTGCCCGGCACCGTAACCGGGCCCGCGTAGAACGCGGTTCCGCTGCCTCGCCGCGGGTTTGAAGCGGCGACAAACTTCAGTTCAACAGAAAGAGCATCCAGTATGCAGGTCCATAAGTACGACGTCGTCATTGTCGGTGCAGGTGGCGCCGGAATGCGCGCGGCCATCGAATCAGGCCAGCGCGCGCACACGGCAGTACTGACCAAGCTGTACCCCACGCGTTCCCACACCGGCGCGGCCCAGGGCGGCATGTGTGCCGCACTGGCCAACGTCGAAGAGGACAACTGGGAGTGGCACACCTTTGACACCGTCAAGGGCGGCGACTATTTGGTGGACCAGGACGCAGCCGAAGTCATGGCGAAGGAAGCCATCGACGCCGTGCTGGACCTGGAAAAGATGGGCCTGCCGTTCAACCGCACGCCCGAAGGCAAGATCGACCAGCGCCGCTTCGGCGGGCACACCCGCGACCACGGCAAGGCGCCCGTGCGCCGCGCCTGCTACGCCGCGGACCGTACCGGCCACATGATCCTGCAGACCTTGTACCAAAACTGCGTCAAGCACAACGTCGAGTTCTACAACGAGTACTACGTGCTGGACCTGCTGATGGTGGAGGAAGACGCCGTCCGCGAAGACGGCACGCCGTACAAGCAGAAGCGCGCCGCCGGCGTCGTCAGCTACGATCTGGCCTCCGGCGAGATCCACGTCTTCCAGGCAAAGTCGATCATCTTCGCCTCCGGTGGCGTGGGCAAGGTCTTCAAGACCACGTCCAACGCGCACACCCTCACCGGTGACGGCATGGGCATCGCCTTCCGCCGCGGCCTGCCGCTGGAGGACATGGAGTTCGTCCAGTTCCACCCGACCGGCTTGGCCGGTCTGGGCATCCTGCTCTCAGAGGCCGCACGCGGCGAAGGCGGGATCCTCCGCAACGCGGATGGCGAACGCTTCATGGAGCGCTACGCCCCCACCATCAAGGACCTGGCACCCCGCGACATCGTGGCCCGTTCCATGGCCCTTGAGGTCCGCGAAGGCCGCGGCTGCGGTCCGAACAAGGACTACGTGCTGCTGGACCTGACCCACCTGGAGCCGGCACACATCGACGCCAAGCTGCCGGACATCACCGAGTTTGCCCGCACCTACCTCGGCGTCGAGCCCTACACCGAGCCGGTACCGGTATTCCCCACGGCGCACTACGCCATGGGCGGCATTCCGACCAATATCAAGGGCGAGGTCCTCCAGGACAACGACACCGTGGTGCCCGGCCTGTACGCCGCCGGCGAGGTTGCCTGCGTCTCCGTGCACGGCTCCAACCGCTTGGGCACCAACTCGCTGCTGGACATCAACGTCTTTGGCAAGCGCTCCGGCATCAACGCCGCCGAGTACGCCAAGACCGCAGACTTCGTCGAGCTGCCGGAGAACGCCGAAGCGTACACGGTCAACATGCTCGAGACGGTTCGCACCGCCAACGGCACGGAGCGGGTGGCCCAGATCCGCAAGGAACTGCAGGACACCATGGACGCCAACGTCCAGGTGTTCCGCGACGAGAGGTCGCTGACCGAGGCGCTGAACGTGATCGCCTCGCTGCGGGAGCGCTACAAGAACATCAGCGTCCAGGACAAGGGCAAGCGCTTCAACCTGGACCTGCTGGAGGCCGTGGAACTCGGCTTCCTGCTGGATATGGCTCAGGTGATGGCCGTGGCGGCACTGCATCGCACGGAGTCCCGCGGGGGCCACTTCCGCGAGGACTTCCCGGAGCGCGACGACGAGAACTTCATGTTGCACTCCATGTCCTACCTGGATCCCGAAGCCGTCACCGATCAGACGGCCGGCATCCGCATGGATACCAAACCCGTGGTATTCACGCGCTACGAACCGATGGTGAGGAAGTACTAATGACCACCCCGACCGAAATTCCTGAAGGACCGTCAAAGGTCGAGCTGGCTCCCGGTGTCGGCGGCGGCGGCGAAATTCCCAGCTTCGACATCACCCTGAAGGTTCGCCGCTACGATCCCGAGGTTTCCGAGGAAGCCCGCTGGGACGAATTCAAGCTCACCATGTACGGCACTGACCGCGTCCTCGATGCCCTGCACAAGGTCAAGTGGGAGCATGACGGTTCGGTTTCCTTCCGTCGCTCCTGCGCGCACGGCGTCTGCGGTTCCGATGCGATGCGTATCAACGGCCGTAACCGCCTGGCCTGCAAGACCCTGCTGAAGGACCTGGATACGTCCAAGCCGATCTTGGTGGAGCCGATCAAGGGCCTGCCGGTGGAGAAGGACCTGATCGTGGACATGGAGCCGTTCTTCCAGTCCTACCGCGAGATCATGCCCTTCCTGATCAACGGCGGCCATGAGCCGACCCGCGAGCGGCTGCAGTCGCAGGAGGACCGCGAGCGGTTCGACGACACCACCAAGTGCATCCTCTGCGCGGCCTGCACCTCCTCCTGCCCGGTGTTCTGGACCGACGGCCAGTACTTCGGTCCGGCCGCGATCGTAAACGCACACCGTTTCATCTTCGACTCGCGCGATGATGCCGGTGACATGCGCTTGGAGATCCTCAACGACAAGGAAGGCGTGTGGCGCTGCCGCACCACCTTCAACTGCACCGAGGCATGCCCCCGCGGCATCCAGGTGACCAAGGCCATCGCCGAGGTCAAGCAGGCCGTTCTGAGCCGCTCCATCTAGCGTCCTACAGCAGTCCGACCGGGGTTCCCCGGGACTGCCGCCAGGTGGCGCCGACTCCGCCAAGGAGTCGGCGCCACCTGCGTTTAAGGCTCCGTGAGTCTAAGCCCGGAGCCGTCGGCGCAGGCCTTCTGAGTGGACCGCTGTCAGACGACTGCGGCGCTGTCGTTTCGACGGGTCCCTTTCCCGGGCTTCCGCCGGCGAAGGCGCCACGCCCGCCGCCGCAACGACCGGTTGCCCCGGCCGCCTGACAGCGCATGCCTGGCCACCGCGTCCGCCTTACCGATGGCGCCCCAGGCAGTGGCTACCATGTAGACCTGGCTGAGCAGGTAAAACCACACGAACAGGCCAAGGATGACGGCGGAAGAGGCCAGCAGCGGGTTGTTGCCTACATGACCCAAGAGGGTCGAGGAGAAGTACCTGAGCACGGTGCTACCTGCGCCGGCGATCAACGCGCACTGCAACATGATGAGGCGCGGCATCCGGATGCCTGACGCAACGCGGAACAGGACCACTGCCACCGCCATGTCCAGCAGCAGCATGATCACGATGCCGACGATGCGTGTCAGCGGCACTACGGCACCGCCGTCGAATTGAAGCCAGTCCAGGATCAGGTCCAGGGCCGTATTGGCAATGGCGGCGATGGCCGTCGTCATGATCAAGGCCACAGCCAGGATCAACAGCGTCCCTATGTCCTTGAGCTTGACCAAGAGGATGTTTCTCTTCAGCGGCGGCAGATCGAAGATGCCGCGCATTCCGGTGCGCAGCCCGGCGATCCAACCCAGCGAGGTCCAGATCAACACCGCCGTGGAAATGACCAAGCTGACGCCGAATGACCCGCCCTGCGAGAACAGCTGCTCCGGTGTGACCAGGCCCTCGCCCGGGTTGCCGGTGGTGTTGATCAGTCCCGGCGTGGTTTCGTTCACCACCCGAATAATCGCCAGCTGCAAATCTCGGTTTCCGGAGACCACGAGGCCCAGAATGGAGAACCCTGCAACCAGCATCGCCGCCACGGAGAAGAACAATCTGTAGGCGCAGCCAGCCGCCAACAACGGCCCATGCCTCAGCGCATAGAGATTGAAGACCCGCATCAGGCGCCAGGAGTTGAGCTGCGCCAGCCGGTACTGGGCGCTGGCCAGCAGGCCCTTCCAGCTGCCGCCTTCGCGCTTGGCCCGGCCCGCGTCCCGCCGCAGCCTTAACGCGGCAAGGACCATTTGCTGCCGCTGCAGCGGATCCGGCCTTACTTCAGCCTTCTCCTCCGGATTCGGCGCCAAAGGTCAACTCTTCCCGTAGTTTCCACACGCCCGTCGCATCGTGCTCGTAGAGGCCCATGCTACTGACGAGGAAGGCCGCGTCATAACCGGCGAGCTTGCTCTCGGCCGAATCCATGCTCGCTTCGCTGACATCGTGGGCCACCGTCACATGCGGGTGGAAGTCGAACTCGAGGTCGTGTTCCAGCGGCCCCGACTGCAGTTTCCGGTGCAGTTCGACGCAGTCCTCGAATCCGTCTCGGATGCCCAGGTA
This sequence comes from Arthrobacter sp. Dra40, assembly GCF_059091905.1. Taxonomy (NCBI): domain Bacteria; kingdom Bacillati; phylum Actinomycetota; class Actinomycetes; order Micrococcales; family Micrococcaceae; genus Arthrobacter; species Arthrobacter sp. Dra40. The sequence continues at coordinate 41,416 of NZ_JBNHHB010000022.1, read as the reverse complement.
GACCACGGGCGAGACTGGACGGAAGCTGCCCGTTCCGCACAGGGCCAGTGTGAAGGGAGCCTGCTTGCGGGCAACCGAGCGGACGTGGTCGGTGGCCTCGTCCCAGTCGTGCACCGGGGTGGTGGTGATCAGCGTGATGTGCGGCGGTATCACGGCGGCCAGCGGGTCCCCGAAGGACGCGCGCCAGCCGCGCAGCTCGCTGGCCATGGGCTCGGGGATCCCGATGACCACTCCGACGCAACCGACCGCAGGCCGGGCACCCGGGTCAGTACCGCCGTCGTGGTCCACGCGGGCGATGCTGTCCTGGTCCTGCTGGCTCATAGCTAGCGTCCGCCTCCGGCGGGCAGGAAACCTACTTTGCTGTACACATCAGCGAGTGTAGCCGACGCAATTGAACGGGCTTTCTGGGCCCCGCGGGCCAGCAGCCGGTCAAGTTCGGCCGGGTCGTCCAGCAGCTCCTGTGCCCGGGTCTGCACCGGGGCAAGCGTCTCGACGACGACGTCGGCCAGATCCACCTTCAGGTGCCCGTACATCTTGCCCTGGTACTCCTGTTCCAGCTGCGCTATGCTCTTGCCGGTAAGCGTGGAGTAGATGGTCAGCAGGTTGGAGATGCCCGGCTTGGCCTCGCGGTCGAAGCGGATCTCGGTGCCGTCGTCCGTGACGGCCGACTTGATCTTCTTGGCAGCCTGCTTGGGGTTGTCCAGGATGTTGATCAAGCCTGCGGGCGATTCCGCCGACTTGGACATCTTTGCGGTGGGGTGCTGCAGATCGTAGATCTTCGCTCCCTCCTTGGGGATGACAGCTTCCGGCACCACGAACGTCTCGCCGAAACGGTGGTTGAACCGCTGGGCCAGGTTTCGCGCCAGTTCCAGGTGCTGGCGCTGGTCCTCCCCCACCGGCACACCGTAGGGGCGGTAGAGCAGGATGTCCGCGGCCATCAGCACCGGGTAGGCGAACAGGCCCACGGTGGCGGCGTCGGTACCGTTCTTCTGGGTCTTGTCCTTGAACTGCGTCATCCGGGATGCCTCGCCGAAACCGGTCACACAGTTGAGCACCCAGGCCAGCTCGGCGTGCTCGGGAACATGCGACTGCACGAACAGCGCCGTCCGCTCAATGTCGATGCCGCCGGCGATGTACTGCGCGCAGGTGACCCGGGTGCGCTGGGCCAGGTCCTTCGGATCGTAGTCCACCGTGATGGCGTGCAGGTCGGGGATGAAGAAGAAGGTTTCGTACTCGTCCTGCAGCTTGACCCAGTTGACCAGGGCGCCCAGGTAGTTGCCCAGATGCAGCGAGTCGGCCGACGGTTGCATGCCGGAGAGCAGCCTGGGGCGCGTAGCCTGCGGCGGCATCGCCTGCCCCTTGTCCGCCATGGCGGTGTGGGTCGGTTCTGTGGTTCCTGTGCTCATCGGGATGCTTTCTAGAACTGGTAGTCAACGACCAGCGGTGCATGGTCGCTGAAGCGGGCGTCGTAGGTGGCGGCACGGTCGACCACGGCCGCGGTTGCCAGGTTGGCCAGCGAAGGGGTGGCTACCTGGTAGTCGATCCGCCAGCCGGAATCGTTGTCGAAGGCCTGGCCGCGCCAGGACCACCAGGTGTAGGGACCGCTGACGGGGCCGGCCAGCGAGCGGTGCACGTCGCGCCAGCCGATCTCCTCACCGAAGAACCGGTCAAAGTAAGCCCGTTCCTCGGGTAGGAATCCGGCCCGTTTGACGTTGCCCTTCCAGTTCTTGATGTCCAGTTCGGTGTGTCCCACGTTCAGGTCGCCGACCACCAGGGCGTAGTCCCGCTCGGCCTTCAGTTGCGGCAGCCGGTGGGTCATGGTGTCCAGGAAGCGGTACTTGTCCACCTGCTTGGGGGTATCCACCTCGCCCGAATGGACGTAGGCGCTGACCACGGTCAGGGTCTTGTCGCCGTCGATGCCCTCGACGGCGAAGTCGGCCTCCACCCAGCGGCCGGAGGACAGGAAGTATTCGTCGCCAATATGGCTGCGGGTAGCCGTCGGCGCAACGCGGGAGGCGATGGCGACGCCGGCGCGGCCCTTGGCCTCCGCTTCGGCATGCAAGATGTGCCAGTCGCTGCCCAGCAATTCATGCACGACGGCGTCAGGCGCCCGCACTTCCTGCAGGCACAGGATGTCCACGTCCCGGGCGGCCAGCCAATCGGCCATGCCGCGCTTGTAGGCGGCGCGGATGCCGTTGACGTTGACGCTGGCGATCCGCAGCGTCTTGCCTGCTTGAATCAGTCCGGCCGCTGCGTCGCGGGAGGTGGTCGGTGCGGTGGAAACGGTTGCCAAAGTCACCCGACTACCTTACCCATCCCTTCCGTTCAGCTGACAACCGTGCCGCTGACCGTGCCGCCGTCCTCTTCCTTGTGGATCATGCCGCGGCCGTTGTGGGCGGTGATCTCCACCGTTTCCAGCGCGCGGTCCACCATGCCTTCGTCCTTGCCGCGGTAGTCTCGGATTACTTTGGCCTGGACCTGGATGATCTTGAAGCTGTGGTCCAGCTTTTCGTCCCGCACAGCGTTGGCGCGCGAAATTTGTTCATCGATGACGGCGGTTCCCCCACCGGGAGCGGGGTTCACGCGCCCGGCGTAGTCGGCCTGCACGCTGGCCAGTTTCTCCTTGGCCTTGCGGGTGGCGCCGCGGACGCTGAAGACGACGAAAGCGGCCAGGACCAGCCAGGCCAGCGAGACGGCCACGACGATCCAGCCGATGACGTCGTTTTCGTTGGCGGCGAAGACGACTGCCACCAGGAAGACCAGCACCAGCACGGCCAGGCTGATGTTGCCGGCTTTGAGCGGCATCTGCCGGGCGGCGGACGAAACGGAAGAAGACTCGGGGCCAAGAGATCGCATGGGCCTATTCTCTCAAATCCGCGCGCCCGCGTGCGCCGACTCCGCCCACAGCTTGACGCGCCGTCCGGCACGTGCCGGACGGGGGCCCGCTCCCGCGTCCATCTCAGTTCAGGAAGAGCTTGCGCAGCCGGCCGGTGCTCAGGATCAGCCCCAGCACAATCATGACCAGGAAGTACAGCAGATGGACCAGGAGGGCGGCGGTGAAAACGCCGGCACTGAGCTGGCGCAGCATTTCCACTCCGTGCCAGAGCGGCAGGGCCTGGATCAGCCACTGGATCGGCTCGGGGTAGACGCTCAACGGGTAAAAAGTCGCGGAGAACAGGAACATCGGCAGCATGATGAAGTTGATCCAGTCCATTTGCTGGAAGGTCTTCATATAGCTGGTGATCGCCATGCCGAAGGACGCGAAGCCGAAGGCCACCACCACGGCGGCGGGAATCATCAACGGCGCCCACGGGGAGGTGATCAGGCCCATCGCGCCCATCACCGCGGTGAACCCCGTGGCGTAGAGCGCACCGCGCATCAGCGCCAGCAGGATCTCGCCCAGCGCCACATCCAGCGGCCCCAGCGACGTGTACAGCATGCCCTCATAAAGCTTGGCGAAATGCAGCTTGAAGAAGACGTTCCAGGTGGAGTCGTACACCGCGCCGTTCATCGCCGAGACAGCCAGCAGCGCCGGGGCGATGTAGTTCGCGTAGCCGATTTCCGTCCCGCCGGGGCCGGTGACGGTGCCGATCAGCGAGCCCAGGCCAATACCCATGGCCACCAGGTAGAGGACCGGCTCCACGAATCCGCTGACCATGATTGCCCAGTTAGTGCCCCAGGTGGCCTTCACGCCGCGGGAGAAGACGGCGCGAACATTGCCGGCGTAGAGCGAACCGAGCGGACGGCGGGACGGTTCCAGCCGCAGCTGCTGCGAAGCGATGTGCTGGCTCATTTGCCCAACCTCCTGATGTAGACGCGGCGCGCGAAGATCCAGCCCACCACGCAGAGGACGGCCAGGTAGGCCACGTGCAGAACCGTCAGCCAGACGGGTTCCGTGTAGCCGTAGCTGAGCACCCGGCCCAGCTCGGTGGAATGCCACAACGGGGAGATCCAGCCGATCCATCGGACCAGCAGCGGCATAGCCTCCAGCGGAAAGAAGGTGCCGGAGAACAGGAACAGCGGCATCACGATGAACCGCTGCACCAGGGCGAACTGGCCGCGGTCCTCTTCGATGCTGGCCGAGTATGCCATCAGCGGGAGCCCGAAGGACATGCCAGCCAGCGCCGCGGTAAAGATCATCACCCAGCCGGTCGGTTCAACCACCGCGCCGAACAAGATCAGGCACAGAAAGTAGAGCCCGGTGGTCAGCAGCAACCGGGCCAGCACGCCCATGGAGTGCCCGTTGACCAGTTGCTGGCTCTGCAGCGGAGAGGCGTTCGGGCCGTAGTAGGTCTTGCGCCATTTGAAGCCGGACATGACCGAGTAGGTGTTCTCTTCGCTGGCCACCATGATCGCGGCGGTGGCCAGCAGCGCCGGAGCCACGAACACCAAATAGGGCACCGTCTGGCCATTGCCGGCGTCCAGCGACACGTTGGTGTTGGCGTCCACGAGCGTGGCCAGCCCCACGCCCATCGCGAAGAGGTAGACCAGCGGCGTGCCGACGGCGGTCATCAGCACCGTCCAGCCGTAGCCGCGCAGCTGCCGCAGCCAGTGCTCCATGTAGTAGAACGACCCGAAGTTGCGGGCCCGTTCAGCCGACTGCAGCGGGGACAGCGGCGAGCGCAGGCCGGTCACGGGTCGCGTGAGCGCGTCGACCTCGCGCAGGGTCAGCTGCGCCGGGACCCGGGCTTCCACGGAACCAGCGGCGGCAGCGGCATCGGGTTCGGGCGCCTGGGTTTTGCCGGCAGCAGCAGACTCGGCCGAGGCCTGCGAGGCGGCTTCCGGCTCCTGCCCGCCGGGTACGTGCGAAGGCTGTTGCTCAGTCAATGAGGCTCCTGCCGGTCAGCCGGAGGAAAACATCCTCCAGGCTGGAGCGCCGCACCAGCGAGGTGATCGGGCGAAGCCCGCGGTTCGACACCTGCTCAAGCGCCGCCTCGCCGTCGTCGGCATAGATGAGGACCCGGTCGGGCAGCGTTTCAAGCCGCTCCCCGATGCCTCCCAGCTCCGGCGCCACGGTGGTATTCCGATCGGAACCGAACCGTAGTTCCAGGACCTCGCGGGTGGAATGCTCGCGGATCAGCGACGACGGCGAACCTTCCGCCATGATCTTGCCCTTGTCCACCACGATCAGGCGGTCGCACAGCTGTTCCGCCTCATCCATGTAGTGGGTGGTCAGGATCAGCGTGACCCCCGCTTCCTTCAGCCGGAAGAGCCGGTCCCAGAGAATGTGGCGGGCCTGCGGATCGAGGCCCGTAGTGGGCTCGTCGAGCAGCAGCACCTTCGGATCGTTCATCAGCGAACGGGCGATGGTCAGGCGCCGCTTCATGCCGCCGGAGAGTGCGTCCACCTTTGCCTTGGCTTTGTCCGTCAGCTGCGCGAATTCCAGCAGCTCGTCGGCCTTGGGCCGCAAGTAGGAATAGGGCAGCCCGAAGTAGCGGCCGTAGACGATCAGGTTGTCGCGGACCTTCAGTTCCTCGTCCAGGTTGTCCTGCTGCGGGACCACGCCCAGATGTGCCCGCACTTCCGGCCCGTGCTGGTCCGGATCGAGGCCCATGATGCTCAGCTCGCCGGAGGTCCGCTGTGACACGCCGCCGATCATCCGCATGGTGGTGGACTTGCCCGCACCGTTCGGACCGAGCAGCCCGAAGGACTCCCCCGCCTGGACGTCGAATGAGATTCCGTCGACGGCGTTGAAATCGCCGTAGGTCTTCACCACATTACGGGCGGTAATGACGGCGGCGGGCGCCTGCTGCGGCAGCCGGTGTGAAAGGGATGTTTGAGGCACTGCTATAGCCTAGATCACATCACCGATTGAGGAAAGCCAATCGGGGTCATGTCTGCTCAGCTCCACAGGGCGACATGCACCTTGGAGCCGCGCCGGGCCAGAGCGCGGCCACGGCGGCTGAGACCGCCGGCTCGCTGACCTTCAATTCCTCGTCAGCGGCCCGCAGCGAACCCAGCCGGGCCACCGAGGCAAAGGCCTTGAGTTGGTTCGAAGTCATGGACATCGCAGGTCAAAATCTTTCGCTTACGAGGATCTTGACACCCCCCGGGGCAAGGAGCAACATGTGCCTCAAGGGGGCCCCTCAACAGTGAGGGTGACGCGTCTTCGAGGGGTAACCCATGCAGATTCCTGCTCCATTCGACTATGTGCGCGCCAGCGACGTGGATCATGCGCTGGCCCTGCTGGAACGCCACGGGCCGGAGTCCCGGCTGGTGGCCGGCGGGCACAGCCTGCTGCCGATGATGAAACTCCGGCTGGCGCGGCCGGAGTGGCTGATCGACATCAATGGCCTGGCCGAACTCGACTTCATGGTGCGCGAAGGGAACGTGTTCAGGGTAGGCGCCCTGACCCGCCACACCACGCTCCTGGAGTCGCCCGAGGTCGCGCGCTTCTTCCCGATCGTGACCGATGCCGAGCACGTGATTGCCGATCCGGTGGTGCGCAACCGCGGCACGATCGGCGGCTCGCTCTGTCAGGCGGACCCGGCCGAAGATCTCTCCACCGTCTGCGATGTACTCGGCGCCGAGGCCGTGATCCGAGGTCCGGCCGGCGAGCGCGTCGTTTCCATGGATGAGTTCCACCGCGGCCCGTATGAGACCGCCGTCGGGCAGAACGAAATCCTTACCGAGCTGCGTTTCCCCGTCCGCGCCAGGTCAAGCAGCGCCTACGAAAAGGTCGAGCGCCGGGTCGGCGACTGGGCTACCGCATCGGCCGGCGCCGCCGTATCGCTGGCAGCCGACGGCACCATCGAAGCGTCATCGGTGGGGCTCACCGCGGTGGGTTTGGACGGCACGGTTGCCGGGATCGGCGATCTGTTGAGCGGTCGACGGCCGGATGAAGACCTCTTCGCCGAGGCAGGCCGGATTGCCGCCGCCGCGTGCGAGCCGGTCGGCGACCAGCGCGGCGGGGTCGATTACAAACGGCATCTGGCTGACGAACTGACGCGCCGGGTGCTTCGCCGCGCCTGCGCACGCGCATCGGAAGAACAGGAAGGCTGAACCATGCAGATCAGCATGAGCGTCAACGGCGACGAAGTGACCCGCGACATCGAACCGCGCGTTCTTCTGGTCCATTTCATCCGCGAAGAACTCGGCCTGACCGGAACCCATTGGGGCTGCGACACCAGCAACTGCGGCACCTGCGTGGTGTTGATGGACGGGCAGCCGGTGAAGTCCTGCACCGTGCTGGCGGCGATGGCGGACGGGCATGAGATCCGTACCGTCGAAGGACTGGCCGGCGACGGCGGTCTGGATCCCGTCCAGCAAGGATTCATGGAGGAACACGGGCTGCAGTGCGGTTTCTGCACCCCCGGAATGATGCTCACCGCCCGGGCCCTGCTGGATAAGAACCCCCATCCGGACGACGGCGAAATCCGGCAGGCGATCTCCGGCCAGATCTGCCGCTGCACCGGCTACGCCACCATCGTCCGCTCGGTCCAATGGGCCGCGAACCACCCGGGCGGCAAAACCACCCCGGTGGACGCTGCTGAATCAAGCCAAACGGAAGAGGTGACGGCATGACCACCATTCAGGAGCGGCTGGCGTCGCCGGGCCCGTCAGACGGCGCCCGCCCGGGAAATCCGGCCGCGGGAGACCAAGACCGGCCGATCGGATTCGGCCGGATCCAGCGGAAGGAAGACCCGCGGTTCGTCCGCGGCAAGGGCCGCTACGTTGACGACATTGTGCTGCCGGGCATGCTGCACGGCGCGATCCTGCGCGCCCCGGTGGCGCACGCCCGGCTGGTCTCGATGGACACGTCCGAGGCGCTTGCACACCCGAAGGTCAAGGCGGTCATTACCGGCAAGGACCTGGCTGCCTTGAACCTCGCCTGGGCGCCGACATTGTCCGCGGATGTGCAGGCCGTGCTGGTGACGGACAAGGTCCGGTTCCAAGGCCAGGAAGTCGCGTTCGTCGTCGCCGAGGACCGCTACGCCGCCCGTGACGCGCTGGAACTGATCGACGTCGAGTATGACATTCTGCCGCCGGTCATCGACGCGCGGAAAGCTCTCGACGCCGATGCCCCGGTCATCCGCGACGATCTCGAGGGCCGCACCGACAACCACATTTTCGATTGGGAAGTCGGCGATGCGGACGAAACCGAGGCAGCGTTCGCCGCGGCCGACGTCGTCGTCGCGCAGGACATGGTTTACCCGCGGGTACATCCGGCGCCGATGGAAACCTGCGGCGCGGTGGCGGATTACGATCCGATCGACGGCGCGTTGACCCTGTACGAGACCACCCAGGCGCCGCATGCGCACCGCACCCTGTATGCGATGGTGGCCGGCATTCCCGAGCACAAGATCCGCGTGGTCTCGCCGGATATCGGCGGCGGGTTCGGCAACAAGGTGGGCATCTATCCGGGTTACGTCCTCGCCGTCGTCGGGTCCATCGTCACCGGCAAACCGGTCAAGTGGGTCGAGGACCGCTCGGAGAACCTGATGTCCACCTCCTTCGCACGGGATTATCTGATGCGCGGTGAAATTGCCGCCACCAAGGACGGCAAGATCCTGGCGCTGCGGACCAATGTGCTGGCCGACCACGGGGCGTTCAACGCCACCGCCCAGCCCACCAAGACCCCGGCCGGCTTCTTCAGCATCTTCACCGGCAGCTACGACCTGCAGGCGGCGTACTGCAAGGTCACCGGCGTCTATACCAACAAGGCCCCGGGCGGCGTCGCCTACGCCTGTTCCTTCCGGGTCACCGAGGCCGCGTACCTGGTGGAACGCATGGTGGACGTGCTGGCGCGCAAACTGGAGATGGATCCGGCCGAACTGCGGCTGAAGAACTTCATCCGGCCGGAGCAGTTCCCCTACGCCAACAAGACCGGCTGGGAGTACGACTCGGGCAATTACGAACCGGCCATGCGGCTGTCGATGAAGATGGCCGGTTACGAGGACCTGCGCCGCGAGCAGGCCGAGAAGCGCGAGCGCGGCGAGCTGATGGGCATCGGGGTCTCCTTCTTCACCGAGACGGTCGGCGCCGGCCCGCGCAAGCACTTCGACATCGTGGGCCTGGGCATGGCCGACGGCGCCGAACTGCGAGTCCACCCCACCGGCAAGGCGGTGGTCCGGCTGTCGGTGCAATCGCAGGGGCAAGGCCACGAGACCACATTTGCGCAGATCGTGGCCGAGGAGCTGGGCATCCCGCCGGAGGACATCGATGTGGTGCACGGCGACACCGACCAGACGCCCTTTGGCCTGGGCACCTACGGCAGCCGCTCCACGCCCGTGAGCGGCGGCGCGGTGGCCTTGGTGGCCCGCAAGGTCCGGGACAAGGCGAAGTTCATCGCAGCCGCGATGCTCGAGACCCGTCCCGAGGACCTGGAATGGGAGAAAGGCCGCTGGTACGTGAAGGGCGACCCCGGCGCGGGCAAGACGATGGCGGAAATCGCCTTGGGTGCCCACGGCACGGTCGCATTGCCCGAAGGGATCGACGGCAACCTTGACGCGGTGGTCACCTATGATCCGCCGAACCTGACTTTTCCGTTCGGCGCCTACATCTGCGTGGTCGACGTGGACCCCGGCACCGGCCATGTGAAAGTCCGCCGGTTCATTGCTGTGGACGACTGCGGGACCCGGATCAACCCGATGATCATTGAGGGCCAGGTCCACGGTGGCCTGACCGACGGCGTCGGGATGGCGCTGATGGAGATCATCGAATTCGACGAGGACGGCAACTGCCTGGGCGGCTCCTTCATGGACTACCTGATCCCCACGGCGATGGAGGTTCCGGATTGGGAGACCGGTTTCACTGTCACACCGTCGCCGCACCATCCGATCGGCGCGAAGGGCATCGGTGAATCCGCCACGGTAGGGTCTCCGCCCGCCATCGTTAACGCCGTCGTCGACGCACTGGCGCCGTTTGGGATCACGCATATGGACATGCCGTGCACCCCCGCCCGCGTCTGGGAGGCCATGCAGGGCCGGCCGAGACCACCGGTATGACATGCCGCCGCGCGATATGGCCCTGGCCGCCAGGGCGGATGAACTGAGCAGGCGGCGGGAACCTTACGTCCGGGCCACCGTGGTCCGCGCCCAGCATCCGACCAGCGCCCGCGCGGGCGACACCGCGCTGGTGTTGGCCGGCGGCACCATCGAAGGGTTCGTGGGCGGGAACTGCGTGGAAGCTTCCGTGCGCGACTATGCCCTGCGGACCTTGGCCTCCGGCGAGCCGCTGCTGCTGCGGGTGATGCCGGACGAGCCGGTCCGGGACCAGGAGGAGGGTGCGGTCACCGTGGCGAATCCCTGCCTCAGCGGCGGCTCGGTGGAAATCTTCCTGCAGCCGCAACTGCCGGCGCCACGGATAGTGGTGGTGGGCGCGGGTCCGATAGCGCAGGCACTGTCCGCACTGGGATCGGTGCTGGGATTCGAGCCGGAACTGGTGGCCGGCAGCGCGGCGGAACCCCGGCCGGATGATGCGGCGCTCATCGTCGCCTCGCACGGCCGGGAGGAGGAAGCGGCCCTCACCGCGGCGCTGCGGGCCTCGGTCCCCTACGTGGCACTGGTGGCCAGCGAACGCCGCGGCAATGAGGTGCTCGCCTCGCTGGACGTGGACGAGGAACTCCGGTCCCGGGTGCACTGCCCGGCCGGACTGGCGCTGGGCGCCCGCACCCCGGAAGAAACGGCCCTGGCCATCCTCGCGGAGCTGGTCTCTGAACGCTCCGCAGCAGCCGCCGCTCCGACGGCGATGGCAGGCGCGGCCCGTCCGGAGGCTGGGGCGGACGGCGTCCGGCCGACTGGCGCGGCGGACGGCGTCGGGCCCGCGGCTGAATCAGGCGCGGCGGAGCCCGCCACCGCCCTGGACCCGGTCTGCGGCATGACGGTTCCGGCCATACACGCCACCCTGCATGTGGAACACGCCGGCAGCACCGTGTACTTCTGCTCCGCCGGCTGCCGCGCCGCGTTCCTCAAGGATCCGGAGCACTATGCCGTCGTCTCCTGAACACCGGATCGCCGGCCTGGTGCTCGCCGCCGGAGGATCCCGCAGGCTCGGCAGGCCCAAGCAGCTGCTGCCATACGGCCACGGCGTGCTCCTCGATGCTGTGCTCGGCACCGCCCGCGAGGCCGGCTTTGACCAGATCGTCCTGGCCCTGGGCGGAGCCGGCGATGCGGTGCGACGCTCCGTGGATACCAGCGGCTGCGATGTGGTGGACAACCCGGCCTACGCAGACGGCTGCTCCTCCTCGATTGCGGCGGCCATTCCGGCGCTGCACCCGCAGACCGAAACAGTGGTGCTGTTGCTCGGCGACCAGCCCGGAGTCACACCGGCCACGGTGCACACGCTGCTCGCCGCGCGGGGCGACGCGCCGCTGGCGGTGTGCCGTTACGACGACGGCGTGGGCCATCCGTTCGTGTTCCACCGCTCGATGTTCCCGCTGCTGGCCCAGCTGCACGGCGACAAGGCGGTGTGGAAGCTGCTGGAGCAACGCGCCGCCGACGTCGTCGAGGTCGCCATCCCGGGTCCGGTCCCGTTGGACGTGGACACCGAGGACGACTACCGGCAGGCCCTGGCAGCACTGCGGAGCACGCCATGACCTCGGCGGCGCGGACGGACGCGCAGGACGGCAGCCAGGCGGACGTCCGGAACCGCATTCCCGACGTGGAATCGCTGATCACGTCGCTGGACGCGGTGGACTACGTAGCCGACACCGGCCTGGCCACCGCACTGTTCCTGGCCCTGCGGCTCCCGCAGCCGATCCTGCTCGAAGGCGAAGCCGGGGTGGGCAAGACCGAAGCCGCCAAGGCGCTGGCCCAGGTGCTGGACACTCCCCTGTACCGGCTGCAGTGCTACGAGGGTATCGACGCCGGCGAGGCCTTGTACGAGTGGAACCACCAGCGCCAACTGCTGGGCATCCGGCTGGCCGAAGTGCAGCACAGCGAACTGGCCGAAACAGACCTCTTCGCCGAGAAATACCTGCTCCGCCGCCCGCTGCTGCAGGCCATCGAGCACCCGGGACCGCGGCCGGCCGTGCTGCTACTGGACGAAATCGACCGCGCGGACGCCGAGTTCGAAGCGTTCACCTTCGAACTGCTCGCCGAAGCGGCCGTCAGCGTCCCCGAGCTAGGGACCATCCGCGCCGTGCATCCGCCGATCATTGTCCTGACCTCCAACCGGACCCGCGACCTGCACGACGCGCTCACCCGCCGCTGCCTCTACCACTGGATCGACTATCCGAACCCTGGGCGGATCGCGGAGATCGTGCGGCGCCGGGTCCCGTCCAGCACCGAATCCATCGCGCTGCAGGCGGCGGCCGCCATCGCCCGGCTGCGGAGCTTGGACATGGTCAAGCCCCCTGGCATCGCCGAGGCCATCGACTGGGTGTCCGCGCTCAGCCTTCTGGGGGCGGACCGGCTGGACGCGGCGAGCGCCGAACGGACCTGGGGTGCGGTGCTCAAGAACCGGGATGACCTTGAGCTCATCGCCGCCCGCGGCGGCGCGTGGTTGGTCGGCAGCCATGACTGAGCGCGGCATGGTCGGCGTGGTGCCGTCTGCGGACACGGCGGCTTTTTGTGCCGGCATAACGACGGCGCTGCGCCGCGCCGGGGTGCCTACCTCGCCGGACCGCGCCGGCCGGCTGGCCGAAGCGCTGCGCCTGCTGCCGCCGGCCGACCGGACCACGCTGTACTGGGCCTGCCGGGTGGTGCTGGTTTCCGACCGCGAGCAGCTGCCGGTTTTCGACGCCGTGTTCGCCGCGGCCTTCGGCGGCGCCGCCGGCGGTCTGGTACCCGATCCGGCTGAACAACGCGGCGATCCGAACCACCCGCCGTGGTCGGGCCAAGGAGCCACCGAGCGGCCCACCGGCGCCAGCAGCCCCTCCGACCACCGCCCGGCGCCCGAGGCTGCCCTGCCGCCGGGCATGTTCCCGGGCCGGGACGGAGCCGGCTCCGGCGAGGGACCGCCGCGCGAGTCGGTGCTGTTGATGTCTTCGGGCCAGGAGCGGCTGCACCACACGTCCTTCGCGGAACTGACCGAGGAGGAGACCGCCGTCGTACGGCAACTGGTCCGCCGGATCGTGTTCTCCACTCCTGTCCGGGACAGCCGGCGGACCCGCCGCTCGGCCCGCAGCAGCTCCCGGCTGGATATCCGCCGCACCGCCCGGACCGCCCGCCGCAACGGCCCCGACGCCACCCGCCTGGTCTTTGCGCAGCGGCGGCCCAAGCCCCGCCGGCTGGTGCTGCTGTGCGATGTCTCCGGCTCCATGGAGTCCTACACGCGGGTCTTCCTCTCGCTGCTGCAGGGCGCGGCGGCCGGAGCCCGGGCGGAAGCCTTCGTCTTTTCCACCCGCCTGACCCGGCTCACCCGGCAGCTGGCCGTCCGCGACCCGGACACCGCGCTGGCCCGTGCCGCCGCCGAGGTCCGGGACTGGGCCGGCGGCACACGCCTAGCCGAAAGCCTGCACCGATTCATCGACGACTACGGCCGCCAGGGCATGGCCCGCGGCGCCGTGGTGGTAGTCATGTCGGACGGCTGGGCCCAAGACGATCCCGCCCAGGTCGCCGCGCAGATGCAGCGGCTGCGGCGGCTGGCGTATCGGATCATCTGGATCAATCCCCGTAAGGTGGCGGTAGATTACCAACCGCTGGCGGGCGGCATGGCGGCCGCCCTGCCTTACTGTGACGCGTTCGTCAGCGGCCACAGCTACACCGCTTTGTCGGAGGTGGCCGCGGCCATCCGCTCCGACCGCCACCAGGGCCCCGGCCCGCGGACCACCAACCAGTTCACCAGGCAAAGGACACGGTAATGCAGCTTGAACGCACGTTCTCCGTCACCGCACCGATCGGGACGGTCTGGGAAACCCTGATGGACTTCGACCGGGTGGCCGGGTGCATTCCGGGAGCGAAGATCCTGGAAAAGACCTCCGAGGACGAGTACCAGGTGGCCATGGTGGTGAAGCTCGGGCCGGTAACCATGCAGTACAAGGGCACGTTGTATGTGGTGGAGCGCGACGCCGCAGGCCGGCGGGCAACACTGCAGGGTAAGGCGCGCGAAACCCGGGGGCAGGGCGCCGCAGAGGCGACGGTGAGCATGCAGCTGTCCGAAGCCGGAGCTGCCACCGAGGCCAGCGTCAACGCCGATCTGACGCTGTCCGGCAAGGCGGCGGCCATGGGCAAAAGCGTGATCGGCAGCGTCACCGACCAGATGCTGGCCGTGTTCACCAAGAACCTGCAGGAGATGATCCTGGAACGGGAGGCCCCGACGCCCGACGCCGGTCCCGGCGCCGCGCCGCCGTCGTCCGCTGCCGGGGCTAAGCCCGGGTCCGCGGTCGAGACGGAGCCGGCCGCACCGCCGTCGTCCTCCTCCCCCGCACCTGCTTCGACGCAGGCGGGACAGCAGGGCGACAGCAGCCTGGACGGGCTCGCCGTGGCCAGGCAAGTGCTCGCCGACCAGCTGCGCAGTCCGGGCAAGGTGCTGGGCCTGGTGCTGGTTGCGGCCGCGCTGGCGCATCTGGCCGGCCGCCGCGCGGGGCGCCGGCAAGCGGTGGCCTTACTGCGCTCCGGAGGCGTGTAACCGTGCGGGACGTCTTGTCAAAGCTGCTGCCCGGCTGGGAGGCAGGAGAAACGGCGGGCCTGGCCACGGTGGTCCGCACCTTCAAGTCCGCGCCGCGTCCGCCGGGCGCGTCCATGGCGGTCACCGCCGGCGGGGAGGCCATCGGCTCGGTGTCGGGCGGCTGTGTGGAAGGCGCGGTGTACGAACTGGCCACCGAGGTGACCGCGAGCGGCCGGCCCGCGCTGGTGCGGTACGGCATTAGCGACGACGAGGCGTTCTCGGTGGGACTGACCTGCGGCGGAATCCTCGACGTCTTCGTGGAGCCGCTCTCCCGTGGCACCTTTCCTGGACTCGACTATGTGGCCGCCGATATCGCCGCTTCCCGTCCGGTGGGCATCGCCACGGTGATCGAGCACCCGGATCCGGCCTGGCTGGGGCGGCATTTGATCGTCCGTCCGGACGGCTTCGACGGCGACCTGGGAACCGAGCGCGTCAACCACGCCGTCGCGGACGACACCTTGGGGCTGCTGGCCGCAGGCCGGAATTCCACGCTGACCTATGGGCCCGACGGGCACCGGCGCGGCGAGGGGATGCGGATCTTTTTCGGCAGCTTCGCGCCACGGCCCCGGATGCTGGTCTTCGGCGCCATCGACTTCGCCGCGGCCCTGGCCCGGATGGGAACCTTCCTGGGGTACCAGGTCACTGTCTGTGATGCCCGGCCGGTCTTCGCCACCCGTGCGCGCTTCCCGGAGGCGGACGAGGTTGTGGTGCAGTGGCCGCACCAGTACCTGACCGAGCAGCTGCAGCAGGACCTGCTGGATGAGCGGACGGTCATTTGCGTGCTGACCCACGACCCAAAGTTCGACGTCCCGCTGCTGGAGGTTGCCCTGCGCGGGAGCAAGACCGCCTATGTGGGGGCGATGGGTTCACGGCGCACACACGACGACCGTCTGCAGCGGCTGCGCGAAGCGGGCCTCACCAGCGAGGAACTGTCCCGCCTGCACAGCCCGGTGGGGCTGGACCTGGGCGCACGTACCCCGGAGGAAACCGCGGTGTCCATCGCGGCCGAAATCATCGCCCGGCAATGGGGCGGCAGCGGCCAACCGCTGGGCGGACTCAGCGACCGGATCCACCACGACGAGGCGCATGAGCCTCAACCGCAAACCGGACCATCTCTGCAGCCCGGTCGGTCAGCCTGATCCCCTCGGGCCAGACGATCTTCACGTCCACCGGGCGGACCGCGGGCTCGATCGGCAGGGCCGTGAAGGGCCTGCCCTCATACGTGGCGTCACCGGCCGGGCGCTGCACCAGCACGGAATAGCCGATGCCGCGCCCCACCAGCGACCGGGTCAGTTCGAAGTCCGTGGTCCGGTACCGGATCTTGGGCACCACGGAAGCGTCCCGGAACACCGCCATGGTGTGATGGCTGCTGGGCGGGGCGTCCAGCAGGATCATCGGCTCGTCGGCAAGCTCCGCTAAGGCCACCGCTTCCTTGCCGGCCAACCGGTGGCCAGCGGGCAACAGGGCGTAGGCCTGCATGGTGTCCAGCTGCACCGATTCGAGCCCGGGCCGCAGGTCCATGTCATACACGATGGCCAGGTCCAGCTCACCGGCCACCAGCTTGTTTTGGACGGCGTCCTGGGTGCCTTCGACGAAATCCAGCTGCACCTTCGGGTGTTCGGCGGCGAAGAATTCAAGCAGCCCGGGCAGAATGGTCGGCGCCAACGTCAGGTAGCAGCCCACCACCAGCGGACCCGCCAGCTCTCCCCCGCCGCTGCTGGTGCTGAGCTCCAGTTCCTCGGCTTCGCGCAGGAAGGCGGCCGCCCGCGCATGCAGCTGCCGGCCCGCCGGGGTCAGGCTGACTCCGTGCGCCTTGCGGCGGACGGTCAACTGCGTGCCGAAGATCCGCTCGAGCTCTTTCACCGCCGCGGCCACCGCGGTCTGCGAGACATGCAGTTCGTCCGCAGCGGCGGCAATAGTGCCGGCGTCGGCCACCGCGAGGAAGTACGCCAGCTGCCGCAGGGTGTACCGAACCATGCAAAAGCTCCCGTCGCTTGTCGCACTACCAAAGATTTTCGGTGGATATTTCCATAAAATATGAACTTTACCGGCGGATATGTCTGCTGTCACACTCAGTCGAGACACACCTCACGCCGCCACGGTGAGAGGTAAGCCGGAATCCGGGATGCAGGTCCCGGCCGCTACACGCCAGGAGACCCAGCATGACCACCGCAGCTACCGAAGCCCACCCGGTTCCCACCGCGGATTGGGTCACCATCCCGGACCTCTACCGGAACCCGTATCCGATCTACCAGAAGATGCGCGCCGAGTCCCCGGTGCATTGGGTGCCCGCCGTCAACCGGTACATGGTCACCAGCTACCAAGCCTGCCATGTGATCGAACAGGACCAGGAGCGCTTTTCCGCCGACGAGACCAACTCGCTGATGAAGCGGGCCATGGGGCACTCGATGCTTCGGAAGGACGATCCGGAACACGACGTGGACCGGAAGTCCTACGGCAACGTGCTGCGGCCCAAGGCGATCAAAGAACATTGGAACGCCATCTTCCAGGCCAATAGCGACAAGTACCTGGCGCAGTTGAAGGCAGCCGGACCTGGCGCCGACTTCATCTGGGACTACGCCGCTCCCTACGCCGCGGAAAACCTGCGCCTGATCATGGGCTTCCACAACGCCAGCCAGGAAGACATGCAGCGCTGGTCGCAGACTATGATCGACGGCACCGGTAACTACGCCGACGACCCCGAGGTCTGGGCCAAGTCGGAACAGTCCTACAACGAAGTCGACGATGCGATCGACGAGATCCTGCCCTACCTGCGCAAGAACCCGGACTCCAGCCTGCTCTCCGGCATGACGTCGATGCCGATCCCGCTCGAAGCCATCCGGGCGAACATGAAGATGACCATCGGCGGCGGGCTGAACGAACCGCGCGACGTCCTGGGCACCACGGTGTGGGCGTTGCTGGACAACCCGGATCAGCTGGCCCAGGTGCTGGCCGACGAGACACTATACGCGCGGGCGTTTGAGGAGTCCGTGCGCTGGGTGGCCCCCATAGGCATGTACCCGCGGGAGGTGCGGCGCGACACCGTACTGGAAGGCGTGCAGCTGCCGGCCGGCGCCCGGCTTGGCATCGTGGTGGGCGCCGCAAACCGCGACCCGGCGGTCTTCGAGGATCCCGAGTCGTTCAACATCAACCGAGAGAAGAAGCCGCATCTGGCCTTCGGTGGCGGCAACCACTTCTGCGCCGGCGCCTGGGTGGCCCGGGCATCGGTGGCGCAGATCGCCATGCCGCAGGTCTTCCGCGAACTGCCGAACCTCCGCCTGGACCCGGACAACGCGCCGGTTGACGCCGGCTGGGTCTTCCGGGGCATGACCAAAATGCCGGTGCTCTGGGGCTGAGCCCTAGGCCTTCCTCCACCACCTCCCCCACTTCCCCGCCTACAGCAAGGACAATTCCCCCATGGCAAAGATCAGCTTCCACCACTCCGACGGCAATGTTGACGTCTTGGACGTCGACCCCGGCACTTCTCTGATGCGGGCCGCCGTCACGAACGGCGTCGACGGCATCGTCGGCGAATGCGGCGGCCAGGCCATGTGCGCCACCTGCCACGTTTACGTCCGGCCCGAATACCTCGACGGGCTGCCGGAAATCGGCGACGACGAAGAAGAAATGCTCGAGTGCACCGCCGGCCCCCGGGACGAGACCCGCAGCCGGCTCGGCTGCCAGATCACGGTTGGCGATGAAATCGAACAGATTGAGGTGGACGTCCCCGACGACCAGATTTGAGCCTTCCGCGACCGTCCTGGCTGCCAACTCGCGGCCCGGACACCACTTCGACGACATCGAAGTCGACCTCCCGACGAACAGAGCTGACCCGGCCGCCGCGGCCGGCTGGCCCGCCCCTTACCGAAAGGCCCTCCATGAACGCGATGACTGATCCTGAAAACGTGGTTGTTGTTGGCAACGGCCAGGCCGGCATCCAGTTGGTGGATTCGCTGCGCAAGGAAGGCTACACCGGCGCGATCACCTTGCTCGGCGAGGAACCGCACCACCCGTACCAGCGCCCGCCGCTGTCCAAGGACTACCTCGCCGCCGGCAAGGACCCGGTCCCGCTCCCCTTGCGCCCGGAAAAGTTCTTCACCACCAACGACGTCGATGCCCGCCTCGGCGTGCACGTCACCTCCATCGACCGGACCGCCAAGACCGTCACCCTCGACGACGGCACCACCGTGGCCTATTCCACACTGGTGCTGGCCACCGGCGCCGCCAACCGCGAACTTACCGTCCCCGGAGCCGGACTGGCCGGCATCCACGGCCTGCGCACCCTCACCGACGCCCAGGCCCTGCACGCCCGCCTCGACACGGTGCGCTCCGTCGTCGTCATCGGTGCCGGGTTCATCGGGCTGGAGTTCGCCGCCGCCGCCCGCGCCCGGGGCCTGGACGTCACCGTGCTCGAGTACGCCGACCGGCCGATGGGCCGCGCCCTGACCCCGGTCATGAGCGGCTTCTTCGCCGACGCCCACCAGCGCCTCGGCGTGACCCTCCGGCTGGGCGAAGGCATCGCTTCCTTCGACGGCGACAACACCGGGCACGTCACCGCCGCGGTGTCCACCACCGGGCTCCGCTACCCCGCTGACCTGGTGCTGGTCGGCGTCGGCGTCACCCCGCGCACCGAACTCGCGGCAGCCGCGGGCCTCGAGGTCGAGAACGGCATCGTGGTCGACGGGTCCCTGCGCACCTCCGACCCTGACATCTACGCCCTCGGCGACTGCGCGTCCTTCCCAACGTCCACGCCGGCACCCGAGCCCGGCTCGAATCCGTGCAGAACGCCACCGATCAGGCCCGCCACGCCGCCCACGCCATCCTCGGCGCAGAACCCGGCGGCGCGCCCGACTCCAAGCCCGGCACCGACTCCAAGCCCGGCGCCGGGTCCGGGGGCGCGTCCGGCGGCTACGCGGACCTGCCCTGGTTCTGGTCCAATCAGGGCCATCTGCGTCTGCAGATCGCCGGCCTGGTAGCCCCCGGCGACCAGACCGTGCTCCGCGGAAACCCGGCGGAGGAGAAGTTCTCCGTGTTCTGCTTCCGCAACGGGGTCTTGGCCGCGGTCGAATCAGTCAACCAGCCTGCCGACCACATGGCCGCCCGCCGCCTGCTCTCCGCCGGCCGCACCCTCACCCCCGTACAAGCGGCCGACCCGGACTTCGACCTCAAGGCCTACTCCAAACAACAACCCGCCACGGTGTAACGCGGAGACGGGCACAGCACGGCTTACCCGGGCCGCGGGAGCGGCACGGCCTAACGCGGACACGGGAGCCCCGCGCGGAAGTGCGTCACTCGGCTGCGCTGCCGCTGAGCGCCCGCACCGCATGGCCCAGCACTGCCTCCGCCCGCGGGCTGAGGACCATGGTGTCGGGCCAAATGGCGCACATCGTGGTTTGGGATACCGGTGGCGACAGCGGGCGGACCGCCACGTTCCTACCTTCAACGGTCACGGCCGGAGCTTCTGGCCGTGACATCAGCAGCGCGTAGCCCAATCCCCGGCCGACCAGCGCCTGCACCAGCACCACCTGCGGCATGGACGACACGATGCGCGGGCGAAGACCTCGATCGGCGAAGACCCGGTAGGTATTGGCGGTGCTGGGGCTCGACTCGTACATGATCAGTGGTTCGTCGGCCAGATCCACCAGATCCACCGTTGGCTTGGCGGCCAGCGGGTGGTCCGTGGGCAGCACCGCCTGCAACTCAGTCCGGTAGATCGTGCGTTGGTGATATCCGGCCGGGAGCTCCATGTCGTAGACCATGGCCAGATCCAGCTGGCCGGCGTCCAGCGCCGGGAGCAGGTTGTCATGGGAACCGACCGTGACGTCCACGCTGATGCCCGGATATTGTTCCGGCAGCTGGTCAAGCACCGAGGGCAGGACCGTGCTGGCAAAGCTCGCGAAACAGCCCAGCCGCACGGGACCCTTGAGCTCGCCGGCGGCGCCGGTCAGGTCATTGATGAGCGCGTCAGCATCGCGCAGCAGCAGCCGGGCACGCTGCGCAAAGAACTGCCCGGAAGGGGTCAGCTGCAGGCCTCGCGCCTTCCGTCGCACGCAGAGCTGTTCGCCGGCAGCCCGCTCCAGCGCCGTGATGGCTTGGGAGAGCGCGGATTCGGAGATGCGCAAGCTCGCTGCCGCGGAGCTCAGCGTCGAATGATCGGGCAGGGCCGCAAAGAGCTCGAGTTGCCGCAGCGTGAAATCCACCATGGTTCTTCAGTCCGATCA
Source organism: Arthrobacter sp. Dra40 (assembly GCF_059091905.1). Taxonomy (NCBI): domain Bacteria; kingdom Bacillati; phylum Actinomycetota; class Actinomycetes; order Micrococcales; family Micrococcaceae; genus Arthrobacter; species Arthrobacter sp. Dra40. The sequence goes on along the minus strand of NZ_JBNHHB010000022.1, from coordinate 20,645 downwards.
AAGATGTTTATCTGTTTTCTGAAGTTTACCTATGGAAGTAAGGCGTGTCACAATGAGTGATAAGTTCAATAGTTGCGCTCGTCACAGATGGCGAATCCCTTCTGCGCCGGCGAAACCTGAAACCGTTCACGGTCGGTTCCGGACACGGAACTGATCGGCGGCGACTGCCACCGGCGTCGTCGTCTCCCCTTCGCACTACCAGCACCATGCCGAGCTCCTCGGTGTGACCGTTCCTGAAGGAAATTATGAGCACTGCAGTATCAGGGCGCTCGACTGCCGCGAACCAGCGTCGCGTCGCCTTTGCCACCATCGTCGGCACCACCATTGAGTGGTACGACTTCTTCATCTACGCCACCGCGGCTGGCCTCGTGTTCGCGGAACTTTTCTTCAAGCCCGCAGGTGACTCCATCGGCCTCCTGCTGGCCTTCGCGTCCGTGGGAATCAGCTTCCTCTTCCGCCCGCTGGGCGCCTTCCTGGCTGGCCACTACGGCGACAAGATTGGCCGCCGCGCCATGCTGGTGCTCACGCTGATCCTGATGGGCGGCGCCACCACCCTGATCGGTTTCCTGCCCACCTACGCGACGGCGGGTGTGCTCGCCCCGATCCTGCTGCTGCTGCTCCGCATCCTGCAGGGTATGTCCGCGGGCGGCGAGTGGGGCGGCGCTGTGCTGATGGCTGTTGAGCATGCACCCCGTAACAAGCGCGGCCTTGCCGGTTCCTACCCGCAGATCGGCGTGCCGCTGGGCATGCTGCTGGCCTCGGGCGTCATGGCCCTGATGACCGGCGTGATCTCCCCCGGCCAGGCGTTCATCGAGTGGGGCTGGCGCGTACCGTTCCTGCTGAGCGTCGTGCTGATCGTTGTCGGCTACGTGGTTCGCAGGACCGTCGAGGAAAGCCCGGTCTTCCAGGAGATTGCCGAGGCCAAGCAGCAGCGTAGCGTTCCCGTGGTCGAGCTCTTCAAGAAGCACTGGCTGCTGGTCATCCTGGCCGCCATGGTCTTCGCGGGTAATAACGCGGCAGGCTACATGACCACCGGCGGCTACATCACCAACTACGCCACCAACCCGAACGGCCCCATCGGGCTGGACCGCACCCCGGTGCTGCTGGCTATCACGGCCGCAGCCGCCGTGTGGCTGGTCTTCACGCTCGTGGGTGGAATTGTCTCCGACGCGATCGGGCGAAAGAAGACCTACCTGATCGGTTACGGCGCGCTGGCGCTGACGGTGTTCCCGCTGTTCTGGCTGGTCAATACCGGCAGCATCTGGATGCTGCTGCTGGGCTTGGTCCTCTTCAGCGTCGGCCTCGGCCTGACGTACGGCCCGCAGTCGTCCTGGTACAGCGAGATCTTCCCCGCCTCCATCCGGTTCTCCGGGGTGTCCATCTCCTACGCGCTCGGCGCTATCATCGGCGGCGCCTTTGCCCCCACCATCGCCGCCGCGCTGGTGCAGGCCACCGGCACCACCACCTCGGTCTCGGTCTACCTGCTGGTCATGATCGTGATCTCCGTGACCGGCGTGGCGCTCCTCCGCGACCGCAAGGGCATCGACCTGAGCATCAAGAACCAGGCCGAACAGGAAGTCGGAGCCACCATCATGGACAAGCGGCGCGGCGTATCCACCGACGACGCCGTCAAGGCCAGCGTCTAAGCAGACAGACCGCGCTGACCCAGCGCTGCTAGTCAACGAATGAAGCGGGTGCCCTGCCGAAAGCAATTCCGGCAGGGCACCCGCTCTTTTGTCCGCTCTGCTATCCGCGTCTGCAGGACAGGGCGCTGATGTCTCCACGCGCGTAACGCCCGCGCAGCACGCCCTCGGCACCCTGACCGGCGTCGTACTGGTGCTTCCGACACCAGGGCTGAAGGTTAGGCGGCGTCCTCCTGGCGCCAGCCGCGTGCACAAAGCGCCACCGCGATCTTCTCGACAGCCCGTCTGGCGCCGTTGGCCATATGCCGCTTGGAGATCCGCACTTCATCCCAGCCCGCGGCCCGGGCGCGCTCTTCCCGTGCAATGTCGCGGGCGATTTGGTCTGCGTTGCCATGGCTTTCGCCCTCGTACTCAATCGCGATACGGTACGCAGGCAGCGACAGGTCAGGGGAATGCAGAATGTCGCCGTCGTGGTTCCTGATGGGCTTGTTCACCGCTGGTTCCGGCAAGCCGGCCCGGATCATCGCCAAACGCAGCCTTGTCTCCGGCGGCGAATCAGCTCCCACACGCGAGAGTGCCAGCGCCTCGAGGGCATTTCGCAGACCGCTCTTCCCCTTGTGCAGGGACAACAAGGCGTGAAGTTCTTCCTTGGTAGCGAAAGGATCGAGCCGGCCTTCGAATTCAGGCCGAGGTGGGCGGATCAGGTGATCGATGATAACCACCAAATCATCGAGGCCGAGCCTCCCAGCCAGATCCAGCCAGGTGCGGGCCCGGGTGGTAAGGAAAACCCCGTCCACGACGGTGACCTCTCCGGACAGGATGCGCGAACGGTGGCCAATTACCCCGGCCCGCTGCATGCGTCCGCCGCCGCTAGGGCGCGAGATGTGCAGACGCCGGTCAAACGGACGGCGTTCCGGTTCCGGGAAGTTCCATAGAAGGGCCGCAGTGTCATGGGAAGCAGCGCAGCTGCCACTCATCCGGGTCAAGGGCCTGACACGCGCCGCTAAATCGGGGTCTGCCTCCCGGTGCATTCGTACACCACGGCTGACGCGGACCAGCGTCGTGCTGTTGAGCTGCGTCCTGGTCAGCCCCGCTCTGAAAGCGTCCTCGAAGGTGAAGGCTGATTTCTGCAGGTGTGCTGGCAGCCGAGGAGGCCGACCGCGCAGTTTCCCGGCTGACCCACCAGCTCTCCGGCTCTGACCTGCTCCGCTAGCTATCGGTGCCTCTTCTTGGCCATTGCCGTTGGATTCGTAGGACATACCGCATTATCTGAAAAAGATGTCGGAGGCGCAGGAGTTCTCCACAGGTGGCATCCGGTGGAGAGAACATGGGATAACGGGCAGCCTTTTATCCACGTTTCTCTCCACCGGACGGTGAACGGCCCAAAGCGCTGGCTCTGGACGCACCGTGCAGTCATGCAGGAGGGCCGCACCCGCGATTTAAGGCGGGTACGGCCCTCCTCGGCGCTAAGCCTTGCCGGGGGCTTAGCGCGCCTGGCGTTCGGCGGCTTCCACCACGTTGGCCAGCAGCATGGCGCGGGTCATCGGGCCGACGCCGCCGGGATTGGGCGAGAGCCAGCTGGCCACGTTGCGGGCTTCGGGCTCCACATCGCCGGTCACCCGGGCCTTGCCGTCTTCGTCCTCGACCCGGCTCACTCCCACGTCCAGCACCACGGCACCGGGTTTGAGGTCGACCGCCTTGATCATGTGCGGCATCCCTGCGGCGGCAATGACGACGTCGGCCTCCCGCAGTTCCGCGGCCAGATCCAGGGTTCCGGTGTGGGCCAGGACCACCGTTGCGTTGATCGTCTTGCGGGTCAGCAGCAGCCCCAGCGGACGGCCCACGGTGACGCCGCGGCCCACCACCAGCACGCGCTTGCCGGCCAGTTCGATGTCATGGCGCAGCAGCAACTCCACGCAGCCGTGCGGGGTGCAAGGCAGCGGCGAGTCCAGCGGCCCGCCCACGTTAAGCACCAGCCGGCCCAGGTTCGTCGGGTGCAGCCCGTCGGCGTCCTTGGCCGGATCGATCTTCTCCAGGATGCGGTTGGTGTCGATGTGCTTGGGCAGCGGCAACTGCACAATGTAGCCGGTGCAGGCCGGATCCGCGTTCAGCTCGTCGAGGACCGCTTCCAGTTCCTCCTGCGAGATGGTGTCCGGCAGGTCGCGGCGGATGGACTCGATGCCCACCTCGGCGCAGTCCTTGTGCTTGCCGCCCACATACCACTTGCTGCCCGGGTCGTCCCCGACCAGCACGGTGCCCAGGCCGGGCACGACGCCCTTGGCCTTCAGCGCCGAGACCCGCTCGGTGAGTTCGCTCTTGATCTGCGCGGCGGTCGCCTTGCCGTCCAGCACGCGCGACGTCGGCGGGGTTGAGTACAGGTTCATATCACCACTCCTCGTGGCCCGGGTAGAGCGGGAAGTCGTCGGCCAGTTTCTTCACGCGGGCGCGCAGCGCGGCAACGTCTGCCCCGCCCTTGAGCGCGGTGGCGATGATGTCCGCGACCTCGGTGAATTCGGTGGAGCCGAAGCCGCGGGTGGCCAGCGCCGGGGTACCGATGCGCAGGCCGGAGGTGACCATCGGCGGACGAGGATCGAACGGCACGGCATTGCGGTTGACCGTGATGCCGGCCTCGTGCAGCAGGTCTTCGGCCTGTTTGCCGTCCAGGTCGGAGTTGCGCAGGTCCACCAGGACCAGGTGCACGTCGGTGCCGCCGGTCAGCACCGAAACGCCGGCCTCGGCCACATCGGCGGCGGTCAGGCGTTCGGCCAGGATCCGGGCGCCTTCCAGCACGCGTTCCTGGCGCAGCTTGAATTCCTCGCCGGCGGCAATCTTGAAGGCCACGGCCTTGGCCGCCACCACATGCATCAGCGGGCCGCCCTGCTGGCCTGGGAACACCGCGGAGTTGACCTTCTTGGCAAAGGCTTGCTTGCCCAGGATCACGCCGGAACGCGGCCCGGCCAGGGTCTTGTGAACGGTGGAGGTGACGAGGTCCGAATGCGGCACCGGGTTCGGATGCAGCCCGGCCGCGACCAGCCCGGCGAAGTGCGCCATGTCGGTCCAGAAATAGGCTCCGACCTCATCGGCGATGGAGCGGAAGGCTTCGAAGTCCAACTGCCGCGGGTAGGCGGACCAGCCGGCCACGATCACGTTCGGGCGCTCGGCCAGGGCCTGCTCGCGGACCTTGTCCATGTCCACCCGGAAGGTCTGCGGGTCCACCTCGTAGGCGGCCACCTGGTAGAGCTTGCCGGAGAAGTTCAGCTTCATGCCGTGCGTCAGGTGTCCGCCGTGCGCCAGCGACAGGCCCATCATCTTGTCGCCCGGCTGGATGAGGGCGGAGAGGGCGGCAGCGTTGGCCTGGGCGCCGGCGTGCGGCTGGACGTTGGCGAACTCCGCGCCGAAGAGCGACTTGGCCCGCTCAATCGCCAGGTTTTCCGCGACGTCTACGTGCTCACAGCCGCCGTAATAGCGGCGTCCCGGGTAACCCTCGGCGTACTTGTTGGTCAGGACCGAGCCCTGGACTTCCAGCACCGAACGCGGCGCGAAGTTTTCGGAGGCGATCATTTCAAGGGTGTCGCGCTGGCGGCTGAGTTCGGCACCGATCACAGCGGCGATTTCAGGATCAACCTGGGACAACGGCAGATCGGTCACAGAGGGCGTGGAAGTCACGGGGAGAATCTCCTGGGTGGTGGGCTTATCTCACTGCTACAGGCCAGATTACCGGGTGCAGATACCGCACGCATGACGCGTTACCAGCTCCGGACACACTCCGGCCCAAACGTGACCTTACGTCCCAGGCGTGCGATCCGTGGTCTGCATCTGCAGGAGCGGTGATCGATGATCTCCGCGCCTGCTGCCGCTTCCTGGTGGTGTCCCACCTAACGCCAGTTGCGGCGAGCCAATCCTAACAGCCAGTCACCCCGTCGGCCGGTCCGAAAGCGTGACCTTCACCGTGCTGGTGTCGCTGCCGCGGCGGATTTCCACGGTGACCACATCGCCCGGATCGTGCTTCCGCAGGACGGCCAGCAGGTCCTCGGCCGTTTCCAGGTCCTCTCCGTCCACGCTCACGAGCACGTCTCCAGGCCGGATTCCCGCCTTGTCGGCCGGGCCGCCGTTGGTAACATTGAGCGCCACGACGCCGCCGGCCTGCGGCATCCCCAGCTGCTGTGCGATCTCGGGGGTGATGGTGGCAGGGGCCAGCCCCATGAAAGCGTGCTTGGCGACACCGTTTTTGAGCAGCTCCCCCGCAACTTCCTTGGCGGTTGCAGCAGGAATGGCGAAGCCCAGCGACACCGCGCCTGCCTCCGGCGGAATATAGGCCTCGCTGATGCCCACCAACTGGCCCTGCGAATTGACGGCGGCGCCGCCCGAGTTGCCGGGGCTGATCGCGGCGTCGGTCTGGATCAAGTCCACCAGCGCCAGACTGGACGAGGACGAGCCCGGAATGGAACGGTGCAGGCCGGAGATGATGCCGCCGTCGCAGTATTCTCGAAGCCCAGCGGCGAACCGATCACCACGGCCAGTTCGCCGATCCTCGGCAGCGCCGGCGCAAACGTGACGGCCGGGAGCCCGTCGCGCCCGGTCCGCACCAATGCCAGATCGGACACCGTGTCCGTCGCCAGCACCTGCCCGGAGCTGCGCTGTCCATCGGCAAAGGCCACCTCCACCTTGGTGCTGTCGCCGACCACGTGTTCGTTGGTCAGGATCAGGCCGTCTTTGGAATAGACCACGCCGCTGCCCAAGCCACCCTTGGTGAAAATCGTGACCACGGACGGCTGCACGCTCTCCACAATGCCGGGAATGCCACCGGCCGGCTGCGCTCCCCCGGTTTGCCCGGCCGCGCCGCCCTGCGTTTGGGTGGCCCCGCCGCTCGCGGTCGGCCCCGAACTGCCGCCGCCGGTGCAGCCGGCCAAGGCAATGATGACTGCGGCGGCCAGCAGGACCCGCCGGGGGCTGCTGCGCAGCGGGTTGTGACGTTCCAGATGCGTCATGGCACGGCCTTCCGTCATCGCTGCTGCCACCCTAGCGCCAACGGGGTCAGGAGAAAACGGCGCCGCGGTAACAGCCAGCGCCGGAGACAGCCCGACTCCAGCCTCGGCCAGGACGCGCTACGCCCCGGCTCGGCTCGTTGTGCCGCCCGCCCCGCACCCGTCACCTCGGCCAGGACGCGCTACGCCCGGCTCGGCTCGCCGTATTGCTCGCCCGGCGCCCCGGCCCGCCCGGCCCGCGCCGGAATACCCTGCTGCCCGCCGCCGTTGCAGTCCATAGAAGTTGAAGTGTCAACAAAATAAAGGAGCATCGTGGCGGACCAGGCGACAGGCAGCGGTCATCAGCTGCAGACCGTGGTGATCGGCGCCGGCCAGGCTGGCTTGAGCGCCGCCTACCAGTTGGCCCGCCGCGGGCTGGATCCCGAACGCGATTTCGTGGTGCTCGACGCCAATGACGGCCCGGGCGGCGCTTGGCGCCACCGCTGGCCTTCGCTGACCTTCGACGCCGCGCACGGCCTGCACGATCTCCCCGGTCTGCCGCTAGGGGTTCCGGACCCGCATGAGCCGTCCTCCGCCGTCGTCCGCCGTTACTACGGTGCCTACGAGCAGCAGTTCCAGCTGCCCGTGCACCGCCCCGTCCGCGTCACCTCCATTGACGACGACGGTGACCTCCTGCGGGTGCGCAGCGACACCGGCGAGTGGCTGGCACGCACGGTGATCAGCGGCACCGGAACCTGGGACAAGCCGTACTGGCCGCACTACCCCGGGCAGGAAACCTTCCGCGGCCGCCAGCTGCATACCCGGGACTTCTGGTCGGCCGGCGAGTTCCGCGGGCAGCGCGTGCTGGTGGTCGGCGGCGGCACCTCCGCGCTGCAGTTCCTGCTGCAACTGGATGCCGCCGGGGCCGACACCCTCTGGTCCACCCGCCGCGCACCCGACTTCACCGCCACCCCGTTCGACAAGGAGTGGGGCGTTGACGTGGAACGCCGAGTCAACGAACGCACCCGTGCCGGGCTGCCCACCCTCAGCGTGGTTGCCGCCACCGGCCTGCCGCTGACCGAGACCTACCAGCAGGGCATTGAAGCCGGCGTCCTCGTCTCGCGGGGCAAGCTGGCCCGGATCACGGAGCATGGCGTCGAATTCGCCGACGGGTCCACCGAAGACGTCGATGTGATCCTCTGGGCCACCGGTTTCCGGCCGTCGCTGGACCATCTGGTGCCGCTGCGGCTGCGCGAACCCGGCGGCGGCATCATGATGGCCGAGGACGGCGTCTCCGTGGTGAAGGAACCGCGCCTTTTCCTGGTCGGATACGGCGCCTCCGCGTCCACGGTCGGTGCCACCCGCGCCGGCCGCGCCGCCGCCATCTCGGCCACCAAGCGTCTTGCCGCCGAAGCGGAACGACAGCCGGTAGCCTAGGACTCGTGACTGACGCCGCCTCTCCCACCGCCTACACCCTCACGCTTTCCTGCCCGGACCGCCCCGGCATAGTGCATGCCGTTGCCGGCGCCCTGGTACAGGCCGGCGGGAACATCACGGAATCGCAGCAGTATGAGAGCCCGCAGTCGGGGCGCTTCTTCATGCGGGTGGCGGTGGGCACCGACCAGTCCTACACAGAGCTCCACGACCGGCTGCAGCCGGTGGCGCAGGAGTTCGGCATGACCTGGAAGCTGCGCCGCGAGGGCGTCAAGATGCGCACGCTGCTGATGGCATCGAAGTCGGGACACTGCCTGAACCACCTGTTGTTCCTGCAGCGCTCCGGCACACTGCCGATCGAGATCCCCGCCATCGTCTCCAACCACACGGATCTGTCCGATCTGGCTTCGTTCTACGGCATCCCCTTCCACCACATTCCCGTCACGCCGGACACCAAGCCGCAGGCCGAGCAGGCGCTGTTGGACCTGGCCACAGAACACGACGTGGAACTGGTGGTCCTGGCCCGCTATATGCAGGTGCTCAGCAACGAACTCTGCACCGAACTGGCCGGCAAGGCGATTAACATCCACCACTCGTTCCTGCCCAGCTTCAAGGGCGCCAAGCCCTACCATCAGGCCCATGCCCGCGGCGTGAAGCTCATTGGCGCCACCGCGCACTATGTCACCGCGGACCTGGACGAGGGCCCCATCATCGACCAGGAAGTCATCCCGGTCCGCCACTCTCATACCGCCGAGCAGTTCGTGGCGCTGGGCCGCGACGTCGAAGCCCGGGCGCTGGCCCGCGCGGTGCAGTGGCATGCCGAACACCGCGTGCTGCTGGACGGAAACCGCACCGTCGTCTTCAATTAGCCCGTCCCGGGCACCGCTGATCACGACGGCGGTGCTCGGCCCTGTGCCGCGGCCCACCCAGGGCGTACTCTCGACGGATGGGCAACCATGAGCCGGAGCTGAAGGCGTTCTATGACCGCCAGGCTCCCGCCCGCGACCGGCGTGCTCGGGATCCGAAGAGGGACGAGGCCAGGCAGGCGTTCATCGCGTCCCTCGTCGCGGCGCACCGGCACAGCGTGTTGGAGATCGGCTGCGGCACGGGTGCGGACGGGCTGGCGTTCAAGGCCGCGGGCATCCGCTACACCGGCGTCGACCTGTCCGAGGAAAACGTCCGGATTGCCCGTGCCAAGAATTTGGAGGCGGTGGTCGGCTCGGTGCGCGAGTTGCCGTTCGCCAGCGGCACGTTTTCGGCCGGTTGGACCATGAGCACGCTGCTGCATGTTCCCGATCGGGACCTCCCGGATGTCCTGGCCGAGACGATGCGCGTCCTGGCCGCGGGCGCTCCGCTGGCGGTCGGACTCTGGTCCGGCGACGACGAGGAGGTCACCGTTGCGGACGACGAGATCCAGCAGAACCGCTTCTTCAGCCGCCGCCGCGACGAAACCGTGCGTCGGCTCTTCGGCGAGCACGGGCTGGTCTCCGGCTTCACCACCTGGGACCGGCCGGGAACTGGCCGGCACTACCAGTTCTTCATCGTGACCAAGCCCTGACCGGGCAGATACCGGCACGGCGACGGGCCAGATACCAGCACGGCACGTCTGTCACGCACCCGCTGAAGCGCCGCCGACTGGCTAGGCTGGTGCCATGGCCCACATCATCACCATTGCCGGCATGCTGCCGGCCGTCGACCTGTCTGCCTTTGTTGCGCCCACGGCCACGCTCAGCGGGGACGTGGCCCTGGCCGCTGATTCCAGCGCGTTCTATGGCGTGAGCGTCCGCGGTGACACCGCTCCCATCCGGGTCGGCGAACGCAGCAACCTGCAGGACAACGTGGTCCTGCACGCCGACCCCGGTTTCCCCTGCACGGTCGGCGCCGGCGTCAGTGTCGGCCATGCCGCCGTGATCCATGGGTGCACCGTCGAGGACAACTGCCTGATCGGCATGAGCGCCACCATCATGAACGGTGCCGTAGTGGGCGAAGGTTCGCTGGTGGCAGCCGGCGCCGTCGTGCTGGAGGGTACGCAGATTCCGCCGCGCTCCCTCGTGGCCGGCGTCCCTGCCAAGGTCCGCCGCGAGCTGACCGAGGAAGAGTACCAATCCGTCCTCGACAACGCCTCCCGCTACGTGGAGCTCGCTGCCCTGCACCGCGACGCGATCGACGACGCCACCGAGCAGTAGGCGCCCCACGCCGTCCGGTGCCCCGCGGCGGCGCCGGCGTCGCCGGCGTCGCCAGCGTCGCAATCGAGACCACCTTGCGTTAACTTCTTGACTACAAGCTGCAGCTGGCGCACGCTTTTATGTATGTCAGCTGAACCGCCGTCCACTCTTGAGGCCTCGTCGCCCTCCGGTCCGCGAGGCGCCCAGCACCGGCCTGGCTCCCAGGGCGCCCTGCGCCGGCGGAACAGCCAACGAATCCTGCAGGCGTTGATGGCCCGCGGCCCGCTGACCCAGGCGGAGCTGTCCCGGCACACCGGCCTATCCACCGCCACCGTGTCCAACATCGTCAAGGCGATGGCCGAAGACGGCTTGGTCAGCACCGCACCGACCACCAGTTCGGGCCGTCGGGCACTGTCGGTCCGGATCGACGGCCGCGGCGCCGTCGCCGTCGGGGTGGATTTCGGCCGCCGGCACGTGCAGGTTGTGCTGGTGAGCCTGGACCACCGGGTGCTCGCCGCGGATGCCGTCGAATTGCCGCTCGGCCACGACGCCGAGCAGGGCATTGACGCCGCCGCCCGGCTGGTCCAGCGGCTGCTGGATGAAAACTCCGTCTCCCCCGGCGCGGTGCTTGGCGTCGGTGCCGGAATCCCTGGGCCGATCGATCGCCGGACCGGCACCGTGATCCACGGTGCCATCCTGCCTGAATGGGTGGGCATCAACCTACTCGCAAGGCTGCAGGAACGGTTCGGCGCCGACGTTTTCGTGGACAACGACGCCAATCTGGGCGCGCTCGCGCAGGTCAGCTGGGGCCCGTACCAGCACGCCCAGAATCTGCTCTTTCTGAAAATCGGATCGGGTATTGGTGCGGGCCTGGTCCTCAACGGCGAACTGTATTACGGCCACATCGGGGTCACGGGCGAGGTTGGCCACGCCACCGTGGCCGAACACGGCGTGATCTGCCGCTGCGGCAACCGCGGCTGCCTAGAGACTGTCGCGTCTACGTCCACCATGATCGATTTGCTCAGCCACGGCCGCGGCGCCCCGATCGGCACGGAGGATATAGTCCGCATCGCCCTGGACGGCGACCCGGCCGCCCTCCGCGTGATCGAGGATGCCGGTCTGGCGGTGGGGCGTGCACTGGCCAACGTCTGCAACTTGCTCAACCCCGAATTCATCGTGGTCGGTGGCCCGCTCACCGGCCTCGGCAGCATCTTGTTGGACCCGGTGCGGCGCGGGCTGCTGCGTCATGTGGTGCCGATCGTCGGCGAATCGACCGACCTGGCGATGTCCACCCTGGGCAGCCGCGCAGAGGCATTGGGGGCCGCTACGCTGGTGCTGCAGCAGGCCGAGCTGCCCTTCGCCTAAGCGCGCCGCCGACCGACAGTTGGGTAACGCTTTGCGTTCAACTCTTGACGACAAGGTGTGTGACGGAGTTAACTTCCTTCAAGCCACACATCCGTGTGCGGGTCATGCAGACCCCGTGGCCACAGACTGTTGATTGATGGAGGCGTTATGCGACGCATAGCTATGCTCGCCAGCGTTGCGGCTGCAGGTTTGCTCCTGTCCGCTTGCGGCGGTGGAAGCGCGGTTGAGGATGCCAACCCCTCAGAAGCGACGGGTTCGGTGGGAGTCTTCACCTGGTGGGCGGACGGTTCCGAGAAGGTCGGGCTGGATGCACTGGTGGACATCTTCTCCGAGCAGTACCCGGACCTGAAGTTCGACAACCTTGCCGTCGCCGGCGGCGCCGGCAGCCAGGCCAAGAGCGTCCTGGCCGCCAACCTGAAGTCGGGCAATCCGCCGGACTCGTTCCAGGCCCACGCAGGCGCCGAGCTGCAGGACTACATCGCCGCCGACCAGCTCGAAGACCTCACCTCGTTCTACGAGGAAGCCAAGCTGAACGAGGCCTTCCCGAAGGACCTGCTGGACCGCCTCACCGTTGACGGCAAGATCTACTCCGTTCCGTCGAACATCCACCGTGCCAACGTGGTGTGGGCCAACGTCGACGTGCTCAAGAAGGCCGGCCTTGACCCGGACAAGCCGGCGGCCGACCTTGACGCCTGGTTCGCGGACATGGACAAGATCAAGGAGTCCGGAACCACCCCGCTGGCCGTGGCCGGCACCTGGACCCAGGTACAGCTGTTCGAGAACATCCTGCTGGCCACCCTTGGCGCCGAAGGCTACAACGGACTCTGGGACGGCACCACCGATTGGGCCGGCGCAGACGTCACCAAGGCCATCGAGAACTACAAGAAGGCGCTCAGCTACACCAACTCCGACCGTGACACCCTCAGCGACTGGGGTCCGGCCACGCAACTGGTGGAGGACGGCGCAGCGGCCTACAACGTGATGGGCGACTGGGCCGAAGCCAAGTTCTCCCAGGACGGCAAGAAGCCCGGCGAGGATTATGTCTACTTCCCGACCCCCGGGACCGACGGCGTCTTCGACTTCCTGGCGGACTCGTTCACGCTGCCCAAGGGCGCCAAGAACCCCGACGGCTCCAAGGCGTGGCTGACCACCATCTCCAGTGTTGACGGCCAGCAGGCCTTCAACGCGGCGAAGGGCTCCATCCCGGCCCGCACGGACGTGCCGTCCGACAAGTTCGGCGAGTACCAGAAGAGCGCCATCGAGGACTTCTCATCTGACACGATCGTGTCCTCACTGGCCCACGGTGCCGCAGTCCCCGTGGCCTGGCTGAACGAACTGAGCACCGCGGTGAGCAAGTTCGGCGGTCCGCAGGATGTGGCGGCGCTGCAGGAATCCGCGGCGTCCATCGCCGAGAAGTTCCAGCAGTAACCAGGACACCCCCGGACGGGCGGGCGCGGCAGAACCCCCGCGCCCGCCCTTCCACGTCCCACCCGGTGTGCCGGCGGCGGCACAAGGAGAATTTCATGTTCAAGAAAGTCAAGACCTGGGGCCCGGCGCTGGCCCTGATCTCCCCCACCCTCGTCCTGCTGGCCGTCTTCGTCTATGCACTGATTGCGGAAAACGTCCGCATCTCGATGACCAATCAGCACACCGCCCGGCCGTCGTCGGACTTCGTCGGCCTGGAGAACTACTTCCGGCTGTTCGGGGACGCAGATTTCCAGCACGCGCTGCGCAACCTGCTCCTGCTCACCGTGGTGTTCCTGGCCGGCACGCTGATCTTCGGTTTCCTCTGGGCTTGGATCCTGGAGCGGCCCGCTTTTGGCGAGGGGTTCTTCCGTTCGGTCTACCTCTTCCCGATGGCCGTCTCCTTCATTGCTTCCGGCGTGGTGTGGCGCTGGCTGCTCTCCAGCCTGCAGACCGACCAGTCCGGCGGGGAGCGCACCACCGGCCTGAACCGGTTGCTGGACAGCGTGGGGCTCGGTTTCCTGCAGAACAGCTGGTGGTCGGACCCCAACTGGGGCATTGCTGCCATCGCCGTGCCGGCCATCTGGCAGCTCTCCGGCTACGTGATGGCCCTGTTCCTGGCCGGCTTCCGCGGCATCCCGGAAGAACTGCGCGAAGCGGCGCGGATCGACGGCTGCAGCGAATGGAAGCTCTACCGGCACGTGATCTTCCCGCAACTGAGCCCGGTGATGCTCTCGGCCGTCATCATCATCGGCCACATGTCGTTGAAGTTGTTCGACCTGATCCGCGCCATCGTTCCGGATGCCAACACGTACGACATACAGGTCCCGGCCACCATGATGTGGGTCAAGTACATCGGCAGCGACTACGCCGACTCGGCGGCCATCGGCACCATCATGCTGGTGCTCGTGGCGCTGGTGGTTGTGCCGTACCTCGTCTACACCTCGCGGCAGGAGAAACGCTGATGACCACCGCAACCGTCCCGCCGCCCGTCGAGGTCGCCAAGCCCCGTCCGCCGGCGCCGCGCACCGGCCGGCAGCGGATGAACCGGACGCTCAAATACGCCATCCTGCTGCTGTTCGTGTTCGTGGTGCTGATTCCGGCGTACGTCCTGTTCATCACCAGTTTCAAGGGCCCGTCCGACGCCGATCCCTCCACCGCCTGGCTCCTGCCCACCACATGGGAAACCGCGGGCTGGGCCAAGGCCTGGGACACCCTGGCCCCGGCGCTGGGCCGCACCTTCGCCATGGTCATTCCGGCATCGATCATCTCCGCTTTCCTCGGCTCGATGAACGGCTTCGTGCTCTCGCGCTGGCGCTTCCCGTACGCCAACGTCGTCTTCACGCTGATCCTGTTCGGCATGTTCATCCCCTACCAGGCCGTGATGATCCCGCTGACCCAGTTGATGCAGGGCCTCGGGGTGCCCAACGGCATCCCCTCGCTGCTGGTGCTGCACATCGTCTACGGCCTGCCCATTTGCACGCTGATCTTCCGCAACTACTACGAGTCCGTACCGTCGGAGCTGATCGAAGCCGCGCGGATGGACGGCGCCGGACTGCTGCGCACCTACGCCTCGGTGATCCTGCCGATCTCCACCCCGGGCTTCGTGGTGGTGCTGATTTGGCAGTTCACCTCGGCTTGGAACGACTACCTGTTCGCCGCGTTCTTCTCGTCCGGTTCCAACGGCCCGGTCACCATCGCGCTGAGTTTCCTGGCCGGCGGGCAGCTGACCGACTACGCCGCATCGATGGCCGGCGCGCTGATCGCCTCGCTGCCCACGCTGCTGGTCTACATCATCCTGGGCAAGTACTTCGTCGGCGGCCTGATGAGCGGGTCGGTCAAGGGATAACCACGGCGGTCCAGTGCGGCGCGTTGGCCGGGGCTAAACCGTCGGCGGCGGTTCTTGCTGAAGAATGGGGAGCGTGACTTCGAACCGGGTGTGCCAAACGGCTGTCTCTTCAGTGGTGCTGCTCCTGGGGCTTTCCGCCTGTTCCGTCGATCCTGCACCATCCGCCGCGGCCCCCTCTGTTGCCGACTGCCTTGCCCGCGACGGTGCAGCGCTGGCCCCGGCATCCGGTGTGCTCGCCGGCGTGAACCTAGACTGGGAGCAGGAGACGCTGCAGGAATACGGCAAGGCCCTGGGCCGCAGGCCGGCTGTGGTTGTCAGCTTCGCTTCCTTCCCGCTGAGCAGCGATGCTGCGGCGAACCTGGAGTCAGCGTTTGAACAGGTCAGGACGGAAGGCGGAATCCTGCTCCTGACCCTCGAGCCGCGGGCCGGACTGGCAGCGGTGACGTCGCAAGTCTCGGATGATCTCGCAACCACTCTTGACCGTTACAACCGGGCCGGCGTGCCCGTCATCGTACGCTTCGCCCATGAGATGAACGGCTCTTGGTACGAATGGGGCCAGCAGCCGGATGCGTACAAGGCAGCGTTCCGTCGGGTGGCGGAGTCGATCCACCGTATTGCCCCGGGCAGCGCCACCATGTGGGCCCCCAACTATGGTGGCGGCTATCCGTTTGCCGGCGGACAGCACCAGGCCGAGCCGCAGAGCCAGGACTTCCTGGACCTGGACACTAACAAGGACGGGACGATCACCGGCGATGACGATCCCTACGCGCCGTACTACCCGGGCGACGAGGCTGTCGACTGGGTGGGAATGTCGCTCTACCACTGGGGTAACACCTACCCCTGGGGTGCCAACGTTGTGCCGGAGGACGGAAAATTCCTGCAGCAGCTGACCGGGACGTACAACGGCGGTGGTGGCAATGACCTGCCCGTCCCTGATTTCTACGCCGAGTACGGCACGGAACGCGGCAAACCTGTAGCAGTTCCCGAAACAGCAGCGTTGAGCATCCCCGGCCGGGCCGGTGCCAAGGAACTGGCAATCAAGCAGGCCTGGTGGCGTCAGCTGTTCGATCCGCGCATCCCCGAGGTTTACCCGCAGCTGAAGATGGTCAATTGGTTCGAATGGAACAAGCACGAGGTAGAGGTCGACGCCGTGGTGGACTGGCGCTCCACCGGCACTTCCGCCCTTGCCGGGGCTTTCACCGCGGACCTACCGGAGTGGTTCCGGTTCGCCGAACAGCCGCAACCCTGCGTGCCCGAATCCTGAGTCCGTCAACGTTCCACTGGCCGCACGTCATTGCTAAAGAAACCTTGCTCCGGCTGCTCGCAGCAACCCCGTGGCCTTGTTCCTGATGGCTGTGGCCCTCGTGGGCTGCGGAGTGATGTGGGCCATCATTGCCTATGTGACCCTGCGGCAAACCGAAAGTCCGGCCCGCTTGCAGGGCCGGACCGGCGCGGCCGGCTGCCTGCTGATTTCTGCCGACGCTCAGCAGGGCCAGCCGTCGGGCGCCGGAGCGGTCGGCTTCCGCCTAGATGCTGTGGCTGCCGCTTTCGCCGCGGCGGGGGTCGTCGTTATACCGCGGGTCGTCGATGGGGCGGCCGGCCGCGTCGCCCTGTGCGGCAGAAGCATCGCCCCCGCGGGTGGTGTCCATACCCGGGTCCGTGCCACGGGTCGTATCGGTGTCTGCCCCACGATCGGTACCGTTGTCGCCGCGCTGGGCGTCGTCGTTGCGGTGGCGGTCCGACCGGCGATCACGGTCCTTGGTGTTGATGTCCGGGTCCAGGTCATCGGCCTTGCGCAGCGTCTCCTCGCTCTCGCGCCGGATTCCCTGCGCGTCCTGCTGCCGCAGTTCGGCGTCCTGGCGCAGGCGGTCGGCTTCAATTTTGGCCCGTTCTGCCTCGGCGTCCGCGCGCTGCGCTTCGGCCTGCGCCTGCATGGCGTCTGCCTCGCGCTCCCGCGCCTCCACCGACGACACCTGCGCGCCCTGCCGCATCTCCGCCGCCTGCTGGCGGTGCTCTTCCTGCTCTTCGAGCTTCCGCTTTTTGCTGCGCTTCTGCGCAAAGAAGACAATGACTCCGATGATGATCAGGATGACGACTACCGCGACGACGATTCCAATGATCATGCCTGTATCCATGGTGCGGGCTCCTTCTCGTTGGGGAATTACTGAGCCTGCTTACTTTGTACCATCGATAGGTCGGCACCGGTAGGCCGCCCGTGCCGCACGGAGGGAAGGGACACAGGTTGACCGTCCCCATGGACGTCCCAACCGGTAGGCGGCCAAGATGGAGCCATGACACCACTGCCCCGCATCGCGCCGCCGCCCTGTCTCGCGCCCGGCTCGCCCGGCCCGCTCCAGGCCACCGGCCGGCCGCTGCGCTGGGGCGTGGTGTCCACCGGGGCCATCGCCACCCTGGTCAGCGAGGACCTCGCCCGGCTGGCCGATGCCGTGCTGCAGGCCGTCAGCTCGCGCAACCATGCCAACGCCGTGGCCTTCCAGCGGCGCTTCGGCTTCGCCACTGCCTATTTCGACGGCGATGCCGGTGCCGGCTACGACCAGCTCTTCGCGGACCCGGAGGTGGACGTGGTCTACGTGGCCACGCCGCACGGCCAGCATTACGGGATCGCCCGCCGCGCCCTGGAGGCCGGCAAGCACGTGCTGTGTGAAAAGTCGCTGACCATCAATGCGCGGGAAGCTCTGGAGCTCACGGAACTGGCCGCCGACCGCGGGCTGTTCCTGATGGAAGCCGTCTGGACGCGCTTCCTGCCCATCATCAACCGCGCGTGGGAGATCCTGGCCTCCGGCGAGCTCGGCGAGGTCCGCTGGGTGCAGGCCGACCTCGGGTTTCCCGCCGTCTACGACCCGGCAGCCCGGCTCTGGAACCCCGCCGCCGGCGGCGGTGCGCTGCTGGATCTGGGCGTCTATCCGCTGACTTGGGCGCTGGGAACGCTGGGCTTCCCGCAGACGGTCTCCGCCACCGGCCTGGTCAACGACGACGGCGTGGACGCCCAGAACGCCATGACGCTCAGCTATGGCTCCGGCGCGCAGGCGCAGCTGGCCTGTTCGCTGCAGGCGGCCTCGCCGCGCACGGCCACGGTGGCCTGCACCGGCGGCTGGCTGAGGAGCAATGCGCCGCTGCACCACCCCACCGAGCTGACCATCGAGCCGCATTTGGGCGAGGCGCGGGTGGAAACCTTCACAACCGTAGGCCACGGCTACGTTTTTGAACTGCGGGAGGTCACCCGCTGCATCCAGGCCGGCCTGCAACAGAGCCCCACCATGCCGTGGGCGGACACCGTGGACACCATGCGGCTCTTCGACGGCGTGCGCGCCCAGCTGGGCGTGAGCTATGCCAACGACCGTGCGGTCCCGGTAGCGGACTGAGCCCCCACAGCACGACGGCGGCCGGCGCACCTTCACGCGGAAGGTGCGCCGGCCGCCGTCGTTCTTCAGGGCCTGGCGCCGGGCTGTGCCGCCCGGCTCCGGTTAGACCGCTTCGGCCAGCGCGGCCACAATGCGGTTCAGCGTGGCGGACGGGCGCATGACCTCGGCGGCCTTTGCCGCGTCCGGCCGGTAATAGCCGGCCAGGTCCACCGGGGAACCCTGCACGGCGTTGAGTTCGCCGACGATGGCCTCTTCGTTCTGGGCCATCTCGGCGGCAATGCCTGCGAAGGCCGCCGCCAGCTCAGTGTCGGCGGTCTGCTTGGCCAGCTCCTGTGCCCAGTACAGGGCCAGGTAGAAGTGGCTGCCGCGGTTGTCCAGCTCGCCGGCCTTGCGCTTGGGCGACTTGTTCTCCAGCAGGAACGTCCCGGTGGCTGCGTCCAGCGTGTCGGCCAGGATCTGGGCGCGGGGATTGTCCGTGCTGGTGGCCAGGTGCTCGAAGGACACTGCCAGGGCCAGGAACTCGCCCAGCGAATCCCAGCGCAGGTGGTTCTCGGCGAGCAGCTGCTGGACGTGCTTCGGAGCGGAGCCGCCGGCACCGGTCTCGAACAGGCCGCCGCCGTTGATCAGCGGCACGATGGAGAGCATCTTGGCGCTGGTGCCCAGTTCCAGGATCGGGAACAGGTCGGTCAGGTAGTCGCGGAGCACGTTGCCGGACACCGAGATGGTGTCCTCGCCCTTGCGGATGCGCTCCACGGTGAAGGCGGTGGCGTCCACCGGGGACATGATCTCGATCTGCAGGCCCTCGGTGTCGTGCTCCTTGAGGTACTCGGTCACCTTAGCGATCAGGTTGGCGTCGTGCGCACGGGTCTCGTCCAGCCAGAACACGGCCGGAGTCTGGCTGGCGCGGGCGCGGGTCACGGCCAGCTTCACCCAGTCGCGGATGGGCAGGTCCTTGGTCTGGCAGGCGCGCCAGATATCGCCCGGGAACACGTGGTGCTCGATCAGCACGGTTCCTTCCCCGTCCACAATCTGCACGGTGCCGGCGGTCTGGATCTCGAAAGTCTTGTCATGGCTGCCGTACTCTTCGGCGGCCTGGGCCATCAGGCCCACGTTGGGAACGGTGCCCATGGTGGTGGGATCGTAGGCGCCGTTGGCGCGGCAGTCGTCGATCACCACTTGGTAGATTCCGGCGTAGGAGCTGTCCGGCAGCACGGCCAGCGTGTCGGCTTCCTGGCCGTCCGGTCCCCACATGTGGCCGGAGGTGCGGATCATGGCCGGCATCGACGCATCCACAATCACGTCGGAGGGGACGTGCAGGTTGGTGATGCCCTTGTCCGAGTCCACCATCGCGATGGCCGGGCCCTGGTCCAGGCCCTTGTTGATCAGCTCCTGGACACCCTTGCGGTCCTCGGGCTCCAGCGCATCCAGCCCGTTCAGGATGGAAGCCAGGCCGTTGTTCGGGCTCAGGCCGGCTGCCGCCAGCTTGCTGCCGTAGGTCTCGAACAGCTCGGAGAAGTAGGCCTTGACCACGTGGCCGAAGATGATCGGGTCGGAGACCTTCATCATGGTGGCCTTCAGGTGCGCGGAGAAGAGCACGCCTTCTTCCTTGGCACGGGCAACCTGGGCGGCCAGGAACTCGTCCAGGGCGGCGGCGCGCATCACGGTGCCGTCGATGACCTCGCCGGCCAGCACCGGGAAGGAGTCCTTCAGCACCGTGACGGTGCCGTCCTCGGCCACCAGCTGGATCTTGATCTTGCCGTCGGCCGGCATCACCACGGACTTCTCGTTGGAGCGGAAGTCGTCGGCGTCCATGGTGGCCACGTTGGTCTTGGAGTCCGCGGTCCAGGCACCCATGCTGTGCGGGTTCTTGCGGGCGTAGTTCTTGACGGACAGCGGCGCGCGGCGGTCCGAGTTGCCCTCGCGCAGCACGGGGTTGACCGCCGAGCCCTTGATCTTGTCGTAGCGGGCGCGGATGTCCTTCTCCTCGTCGGAGGAGGGATCGTCCGGGTAGTCCGGCAGGGCATAGCCGTGCTCCTGCAGCTCCTTGATGGCCGCCTTCAGCTGCGGTACGGAAGCGCTGATGTTCGGCAGCTTGATGATGTTGGCTTCCGGCTGCTTGGCCAATTCGCCCAGTTCGGCCAAGGCATCGCCGATCCGCTGCTCGGCGGTGAGGTAGTCGCCGAAAACGGCGATGATCCGGCCGGCGAGCGAGATGTCGCGGGTCTCCACTTCCACACCCGCCGTGGAGGCGTAGGCCTCAACGATCGGCAAGAACGAATACGTGGCCAGCATCGGCGCTTCGTCGGTGTGGGTATAGATAATCTTGGCCATGGGTGAGGCGTCTCCCTGCAAAAAGTGGGTCTTCAGTGTTTACTCAA